>DZBA01000336.1 GCA_022729775.1 Anaerolinea thermophila
AGATTTTCGGTTTTGAGTGAAACGTAGCCTTGTTTGGGCAAAAACAAGGTGCCAGATTTGGCAATCTGGCAAAGCATTCCAGCGAACCAAGCATGGTCTATCGTCAACAGTCTATCAACGGTCAAACAGAAAGGTAAACATGAAAATCCGCTCCCACCTTGAAGCGCTTCCCGCGTATACGCCCATCGAGCCGTTCGAAATTCTCTCCGCGCGCATCGGGCGCGACCCTTCGCAAATTGTCAAACTCGACGCAAACGAAAACCCATACGGAATTTTGCCCGCAGTCCGCGCCGCGCTCGCAAACATGGACTTCCCGCACATTTACCCCGACCCCGAAAGCCGCGCGCTGCGAAATGCCCTTGCCGAATTCACCGGCGTGGATGCAGCGCATCTAATGGCAGGCTCCGGCGCCGACGAGCTGCTCGACTTGCTCATGCGCGTCTTCCTTGAACCCAACGACTGCATCTTGTCATGTCCGCCCACGTTTGGCATGTATTCCTTCGACGCGGAGTTGAACGCCGCGCGCTGTGTCGAAGTTCCGCGCCGCGCCGATTTTTCCCTCGACCTCCAAGCGATCCTCCGCGCGGTGGATGAATTCAAACCGAAGATGTTATTCATCGCTTCACCCAACAACCCCGACGGCTCGTTGCTTGACCCATCCGCGTTGGATGAATTGCTCGCCCTGCCGCTGTTGGTTGTCCTCGATGAAGCGTATATCGAATTTGCGGGAGAAAACCTCGGCGCGGATTTGAGCCGCATCCGCGAAGTTCCCGCGCGTGAAAATCTCGTTGTGCTGCGCACATTCAGCAAATGGGCGGGGCTGGCAGGGATGCGTGTAGGCTATGGCGCGTTTCCCAAATGGCTCATGCCGACCTTGTGGAAGTCCAAGCAGCCGTATAATGTCAATGTTGCGGCGAGTGTCGCGGCGCAGGCTTCGCTGGCAAACGTGGATGCAATCAAGCAATTGGTTGAAAAACTAAAACAGGAACGCGCGCGCTTATCTTCCGCGTTGAAAGAGATTCCATACTTACAGCCGTATCCCACCCAATCGAATTTCATCTTGTGCAAAGTGACCGGGCGCGACGCGGCGGAACTTAAATCAAAACTGGCGCAGCAACACGGAGTCTTCATCCGCTACTTCAACAAGCCGGGACTGCGCGACCACATCCGCATCAGCGTGGGCAGACCGCAAGACACCGAATCGCTGCTAAAGGCGTTGGAAGAAATTGAAGGTTAGAAAGTTAGAAGGTTAGAAAGTTGGAAGGTTGAACCTTCAAACCTGTAACCTTCAACCTTCCCAAGGAGCATCATGCGTACTTCCGAAATATCACGCAAGACAAACGAAACGCAAATCGAAATCAAATTGGATTTGGATGGCGCGGGCAAACATGAAATTTCCACCGGCGTTGGCTTTCTCGACCACATGCTCACGCACCTTGCCGTGCATGGACTATTTGACCTCACGGTAAAAGCGCAGGGCGACCTGCACATAGACGTTCACCACACCGTTGAAGATGTCGCGCTCGCGCTCGGTCAGGCGTTCGACAAAGCGCTGGGCGACCGCAAGGGCATCTTCCGCATGGGAGATAGCTTCGCGCCGATGGATGAAACCCTCGCGCACGTTGCCATTGACCTTTCTGGTCGCCCGTACACCGTCGTTCAAGCGGAGTGGCACACGCCCTACGTTGGCAATATCCCCGTGACTTTATTTCCGCATTTCTTTGAATCATTTGCCGTCACCTCGCGCTGCAACCTGCACGCGCGGATTTTATACGGGCGCGACGACCATCACCAAGCCGAAGCCTTGTTCAAGGCGTGGGCGCGCGCGCTGGATTCCGCGACGCAGTTCGACCCGCGCCGCGCAGGGAACATCCCCTCCACAAAGGGGACGTTGTAACCATGCCCGACCAGACTTTCCCCGAGCCGACTGTGGGCATCTTCATCTTTAACAAAGCGGGTGAAATGCTGCTGTTGAAGAGTCATAAATTCCCGGGCAGGTACGTTGTTCCCGGCGGACATGTGGAATTGGGCGAAAGGTTGGAAGAAGCCGCCATCCGCGAGGCAAAGGAAGAAACCGGCTTGGATGTTTATGACTTGAAATTTATCAACTTCCAGCAATTCATCTACGACCCATCGTTTTGGAAGCGGCGGCATTTTATCTTCTTCGATTTTCTCTGCAAGGCAGATTCGCTCGATGTGCAGCTCAACGACGAAGCGCAGGAATATTTTTGGGTGAAATTGGAATCCGCGCTCGAACTTCCGCTGGATGAGTACACGCGCACATCCGTCGAAAAAATCATCGCGGGAAATTTGTTATGATTAAAAAAATAGCGGCGCGCGGCGTAAAATGGTAAGATACTGGCTTGAACCAAAATACAGCATATAATTTATCACCGTAAACGGCATATTTCACACTAAGGAGAAAAAATGCAAACACCCTGGGAACATCGCTACGCCTATCGCACGAAAACAATGGGAAGCTCGGTCATCCGCGAGTTATTGAAACTGACGGAACAACCGGACATTATTTCCTTTGCAGGCGGGCTGCCCGCGCCGGAGGTTTTTCCGGTGCGCCAATTTCAAGAAGCGTGCAATCGTGTCTTATCCAACAGCGGCGCGCAGGCGCTTCAATACAGCGCTACCGAAGGGCTTCTTCCGCTGCGCGAGATGATTACGAAGCACAATGAAAAATTCAGCGTGCGGGCTACTCCTGATAACGTCATGATCACCTCCGGCTCGCAGCAGGCGTTGGATTTCATCGGCAGGGTGTTTATCAATCGCGGCGATTACGTCGTCGTCGAGTCGCCCACCTATCTTGGCGCGCTGCAAGCGTGGAACGCGTATGGCGCGCAATACATCCCCGTCCCATGTGATGAAGACGGCATGGTGGTGGACAAATTGGAAGAGGCGCTGCGCTTCGGTCCGAAGTTGATTTATGTGCTGCCGAATTTCCAAAACCCGTCAGGCTCGACAATGAGCCTCGAGCGCCGCAAACGACTGGTTGAACTTGCCGACCGCTACGGCGTGCCGATTGTGGAAGATGACCCATACGGATTACTGCGCTATGATGGCGAGCATCTCCCCTCTGTGGCGCTTTTGGACAGCCAATATCGCAATGAAACCAGCGGCGAATATAACGGCAACGTCATTTATCTCAGCACCTTCTCCAAACTGCTTGCGCCGGGGCTGCGTTTGGCGTGGGTGGTCGCGCCGCGTGAAGTGATTCGTAAACTGGTGATGACCAAGCAAGCCGCCGATTTGCATACCTCCTCTTTCAATCAATATGTCGCGTACGATGTCGCTAAAAGCGGATTCCTCGATGAGCATGTCAAGGTCATCCGCGCCACGTATAAAGAACGACGCGATGTGATGCTCGAAGTGATGGAAGAAGTATTCCCCTCTGAAGTGAAGTGGAAGAAGCCCATGGGCGGCATGTTCTTCTGGAGCGTGATGCCTGAGAGCATTGACGCAGCCGAAATCCTTAAGGTTGCCATCGAAAGAAAAGTGGCGTTTGTGCCGGGCGCAGCCTTCCATCCGGATGGGACGGGGAAGAACACCATGCGCTTGAACTTCTCCTTCTCGTCACCGGATACCATCCGCGAAGGCATCACTCGTTTGGGGATCACCTTGAAAGAAGCGTTGAAGAACAGCAAGTAATCGTAACTACTTAGAGACTGTTTCTTAAGTACACGGATTACGCTGATTTCACGGATTCTCACGG
>DZBA01000337.1 GCA_022729775.1 Anaerolinea thermophila
GGCAAGGGCAGCACATTCACAGTCACATTGCCTTTACAAAAAGACCTTTAAGAATACAAGCTAACTCACCTTATGCAGTTTTCTCGTAAGGCAATCAATAAATATAAATAAGGACGGAAGACAACATGGAAAATTTATCTTTTGTAATCGAAGACGATTTAGACCTTGCGCGCATTTTCTCCGAAGCGCTGGTTGCCGCTGGTTTTGAAGTGGAGACGCTCTGCGATGGAGCAAAAGCCGAGCAACGATTGAAAGAAGTTCGCCCATCGCTGATCGTGCTTGATATGCACCTGCCCAATGTGAGCGGGTCAGACCTGCTGCTCCAAATACGCGCGGATGAACGTTTCGACAACGCGCGCATCATCATTTTGACCGCTGACGCGCTGCTTGGCGATTATTACAAAGACAAGGCTGACTTGGTATTAATCAAACCGGTTTCCTTTTCCCAACTGCGTGATTTGACCGCGCGGTACAAAGCGCAATAACCGCAAGAAATTTCAAAGCGGATTTCAGAAGCAGAACTTCTGAAATCCGCTTTTATTTTTTACCGCCTTCCCACAAACGGGTTGAACTTTTTCTCATATCTTACTGTTGTTTCATCGCCGTGACCGGACAATAACCGCACTTCATCCGGCATGGTGAAGATTTGCTCGCGGATGCTTTTTTCGAGCGTATCCCAGTTGCCGCCGGGCAGGTCGGTGCGTCCCACGCTATCTTTGAATATCAAGTCACCGGTGAAACAAATCTTTTCCATTGCGACATATAAAACGCAATGACCCTTCGTATGCCCCGGCGTATAGCGGACTTCAAATTCATTCGCGCCAAGTTGCATTTTCATGCCGTGCGTAAAATCAATGGTCGGCTCGGGACCCGGGTCAATATCGAAGCCGAAGAGCGCGCCCCCGCCGCCCGCGCGCCAGAGGACATGGTCTTCGGAATGCAGCGCGACAAGCGGCAGCGGATTCAGCGCATCCGCGATTTGAGCCGCGCCGCCGATGTGGTCGAAGTGCGCGTGTGTGTACCACAAATGACCGATCCGCCAGCCGCGTTCCTGCGCCGCGCGGAGAATCAAATCGCCATCCCACGCGGGGTCAATCACCGCCGCTTCCTTTGTTTCAGGGTCGGCAACAAGATAGGAATTGGTATGCACAGGTCCAAGCACAAAAGAAATTACTTCAAGCATGAGGCACCTTCCGATTGAGATAGATATAACTCGCGGCAATCGAAATCAAAAGCAAACCAATTGCCAGCGGATAAATAATGAACGGGTCGCGCTCGAATAGAAATCCAGCAAGCGGCGGAACGATGATAAAAATAATCGCGCTGACGGTTTCGAGCGCGCCATAGGCAAGCCCCATTTGCGAGCCATGCACCAACTCACGCGCCTGCGCCTGAGCCATCGGACGCGCGGCGCGGAATCCGCCAAGCAGGAAATATCCAAGCATAAAGATGGGCAGTCCCGTGCCGCGCCAGATGAAAAACGCAAACAGGATGACAAGCGCCTGTGCGATGAGAAATCCATGACGCGGTTTGACGCGGCTGACAGCTACGGTCAGCAAGGCGTTACCCAGCGCGCCCGCCGAAAAAACCCAACCCGTCTCGCCCAGCGAAAGCCGACGCGCGTCATTCAAAAAATTGGGGGTGAGCGGCTGCGCGAGGTACATGGAAAAGACTGCAAAAGCGACCACCGCCAAAAATGAAACGTATTGCTTGTTGTTCCATAAATTTACGGGCGGCGACTCAAGATCATGTTTTTCTATGGGCTGCGGCTGAATTGCCAAAATAAAAAATGTCGAAACGAAAAAGATGCCCATCGCAATAAAGTAGCCGGCGCGTAAACCATAATGGTCGCCCACCCAGCCGCCTGTGACGGGACCCAACGCCATGCCGATGCTGAATGTCGCGGAGATGAGCGCGAGCGCAGTGCCGACGGGGTATTTTCCCCGCGCGGCGGTGACGTAACTGCTCAACGGCGAAGACACGGCAGCGGTCAAGCCGTATCCGAAAATGCCAATCAAATACAAGGGCAGGCGTGTTGCCAATGCCATCGCAAGCGTGGAAACCAATCCCATAAGCCAAGCCATAATCAACATGGGACGCCGCCCGATGCGGTCAGCAAGATGCCCACCCGGAATGTGCATGAGCAGCATGAAAAATCCCATTGCGCCAAGCACAAAACCAATTTGCTGTTCGCCCAATGAAAACTGGCTGCTCAAATAGATTGGCGCAAAATTAAGAAACATGCCCTCCCCCATCCCCCAAAGAATCAACGCGCCCGCGATGAAAAAAAGATTTCGATTCAAAATATTTGCCTCTTTGAATAACAGAGTCCGCAAGTTCTTTGCGATAAGACTCCAGAAGTAGAACTTCACGCATAACGGAGTCTGCAAGTTCTACTTGCAGCGCGACTCCAGAAGTAGAACTTCTGGAGTCCATGCTTATGATTCGATACGCCGAATAAAATCCCGCGCGATTTCAAAGACGCGTCCGCGTTCCGCGTCGCGCGTGGCGACATGTCCCGATTTTTCGACATAAAATTTTGTTTTATCGGCAACAGTCAAATCCGCGTAAATATTTTCCATGTTTTCAGGCACGACATAAGAATCATTGCGCGAATGAATCATACACACTGGCACGTTGATCTTCGGCAACGCGCCGCGCATTTTTTCGAGCAGCACATCCAACTCCGCCGCGGAGCGAATCGGATTCAGCGGGTATGAGATATGCCCCTTGAAGGCTTCCTTGTCATACCAGCTGCTGTCGGGCGCTTCCCTGCTTTTGCGGATATAAGTTTTGAAATAACTGAAAAGCCGAATTTGCCATGCGGGATGTTCCGCTGGCATTCGATACGGCGCGGAGATGGTCACAACCCCTTTCACATCCAGCCGCGTGGACATGAGCAGACTCAACGCGCCGCCCATCGAAAGCCCCGCGAGATAAATCCTATCCGCCGCGCCGCGCAAGATGTTGTAACCGTCTTCAACAGAAGCCGTCCAATCTGTCCAGCGCGAGCGCACCATATCTTTGGGACGGGTCGCATGACCCGCGAGACGAATCCCAAGACAGGTTGCGCCAAGTTCGCGGTTGAGGTACTCCCCCATCCAGCGCATTTCTTTGGGCGTGCCAGTGAATCCATGAATGAGCAAAATCCCCGTTTTGTTGCCTTGCAGAAAAAAAGGTTCAGTTGTTGGAATAGTTTGAGTGTTCACACCTTGATTATATCAACGAGACCGCGCAAACCCAACTCATAGGACTTCCACCCAAACCCGCTGACCTTACCCTTGCACACCGCAGACACCAAAGACTTGTGGCGAAACTCTTCGCGCGCGTACACGTTGGATAAATGCACCTCAATCACGGGAATGACAATCGCGCTAATCGCGTCACGCAGCGCAACAGATGTGTGGGTGTATCCGCCAGGGTTGAAGACCACGCCCGCAGCCCACGTCCGCGCGTCTTGCAGCGCGTCAATTAACGCGCCTTCGTGATTCGATTGCAGGCAGGTCACATCCGCGCCGAGTTCTTTTCCCAGCGCAATCATTTTCTCGTTGATGTCGTTCAACGTCATCGCGCCGTAAATTTCAGGCTCGCGGGTTCCGAGCAGGTTTAAGTTGGGTCCGTGTAAAAGAAGAATCTTCATTTGTACTCCGTTTGGTAATTGGTAAATGGTAATTAGTAATTGGTAATTACCATTTACCAATTACTAATTACCAATCTCTA
>DZBA01000338.1 GCA_022729775.1 Anaerolinea thermophila
TCTCGCGCGTGGCTTCGATGCCGTTCATGATCGGCATTTTCAAATCCATCAAAATCAGGTCGGGATGTTTTTGGGCGGCAAGTTCCAGCGCTTCAGCGCCGTCTTGCGCGGCACCGATGACTTGAAAATCCTTCTCCAAGTTGAGAAGCATTTCAAGCCCATCGCGGATCACTGCCTGGTCGTCACAGAGGAGAATTTTCATGGGTATCTTTTTATGTCATTGCGAGGAGCGTTCTTGTTTTTTGCGACGAAGCAATCCCCGATTAAGTAGGAGATTGCTTCGGGCGAAAGAGCGTCGCCCTCGCAACGACATGCGATTGAATTATATCGTCAGCACAACCTTCGTGCCTTTTCCTTTTTCGCTTTCTATCTTCAATTTACCGCCCGCGAGTTGGGCGCGTTCACGCATACCGACCAAGCCGAAATGACCTGTTGAAGCATCTGACTTCATGTCAAAGCCAAGTCCGTCATCTTGGATGGTGAGCGTGGTGGTGTGACTGTCATTTTCCAAACGGATGCTGAAACTTTTGGCGCGCGAGTGTTTGACAATATTTTCGATGGATTCCTGTGTGACGCGGTAGATGGTTTGCTCCACATCAGGGCTGAGGGAAGGCATGGGATTTTTTAGATCAACTGTCAGGTTGAGATGGAAGCGGGCGGCAGCGGATTCGGCGGCGCGTTGAATCGCGAGCCCGAGTCCCATATCTTCCAAGGATGATGATCGCAAGGCTTTCAGCGCGCGGCGGGTTTCATCTGCACCGATGCGAGTTGACTCCAAAGATTTATCGATCAGGTCGCGGGTCTTGTTTGCGTCAATGTCGAAATAGGCTTTGGCGGCTTCAAGCGAAACGGAGATGGCGGTCAGGGAGTGGGCGAGTGTGTCGTGCAGTTCGCGCGCAAGACGGTTTCGCTCGCGGCTGACGGTGAGTTGTTCCAGCGTGGACGCATAATGTGTCAAGTTGGCGTTCGCCTCGCGCAAGGACTCGCGCTGTTCGCGCAATCGCGCAACGACCAGGCTGATGAAAACGCCTACTGCAATAAAACTGATGGTGCGGATGATGGCGATGAAAAGGAAAACAAAAATGTTTTGTGAAGTGGCGGGGCTGAAATAAATGAGACCCAGTTCGAGCGTGGTGGTGGCGACGCTAAATAGGATGACGTGTGAAAGTTCATATTCCCATGCCACGAGCGCAAGCGCGACAAACAACACGGGCAACTGACGAAGTGCCATGCCCTCGGCATTTGCCAGCGGACCATTTGGAAAACGCGGTGTGATGAAGACGTTGATAAAAATAGGCGCGGTGGAAATGGCAAGCAGAAGCAGGGGATAAAAAACTTTGCCCAGTTTTTTTTGTATTCCATCCGAATGGGCAAAGATAAGGAAGAGCGAGGCTACCAATCCGTTTGCGGCGTAGAAGAGATAAACGGGACGAAATGGGCTTCTTGGCTGGTTGGGTTGATTGAGCAATGGCCGCTGGGTGAATGGCTGAAATTGCTGACCTGGCGTACCTTGTTGCAAAGGCGGGTTCTGAGAGATGGGCAGGTTCGTCTGCGTGTACAGCACAAGATCCATCACAGCCATTGCCAGCAGAAAACTGGGCCAGATCCAGGCGGCGATGCGGAGAAAGCGGGTTGAGTCGTTCGGGGATTGCATGAACAAATCTTATCACGAAGAGACTTGCGCGGCTTGTGCGCGTCGTCATGATTTCCACACATTATCCATGACAGGTGTCATGGGTATGGGTGAGCAGTTTCACGAGTTTGCGCGGCAAATGGTGACTGGCTTCACTCTCAGGTTTTGATGGGGGAATATACAATCCATGTCAAGAAACAAATGTCGTTGCGAGGAGGGCATTTGCTCTTTCCGACGAAGCAACCTCTGCCTGAGTGGGGATTGCTCACCGCACTGGCGTACGGCGCAAGTGTCGGGCGAAGAACAAGAGCGCCCTCGCAATGACATAAAAAAGGAGCAATCAAAAAATGACAACAGCAACCATTCCCATGCAGCCATCGTTTCTAAAGAAAAATCTCTTCCTCGGTGTCACGGTTTCAACCGTGTTGATTATCGTCATCATGGCGTTTTCGTTTGGACTGCATATTTACAACATCCAATCCATCGGCGATGCGAACGCGTATTACACTGCAGCGGTCAAATCCATGCTGCAATCGTGGAGTAATTTCTTTTTTGTGGCGGCGGAACCTGGCGGCTCGGTTACGGTGGACAAGCCTCCGCTGGGCTTGTGGATTGAGGCGGTCTTCGCTTATTTCCTCGGCGTCAGCGGATTCAGCGTCTCGCTGCCAAATATCCTCGCGGGTGTGTTTGGCATTTCTCTGCTTTACGCGATGGTCAAAAAATACATGGGCGAACTCGCGGGGCTGGTCGCGGCGTTTGTCATGGCGATCACGCCCGTCTTTGTCGCCACCAACCGCAACAACACCATGGACGGTTTGCTGGTTTTCTTTTTACTTCTCGCGGCGTGGGCATTTATCAAAGCCACTGAGTCGGGAAAAATCCGCTGGCTTTTGCTGGGCGCATTCATAATCGGGCTTGGATTCAACATCAAAATGATGCAAGCCTTTTTGCCGCTGCCCGCATTTTACGCGCTGTATTTCTTCGGCTCAAAAGAAGGCTGGCTGCGAAAAATAATCAACCTCGGCATTGCCACCGTTTTGCTGCTCGTCGTTTCGCTTTCGTGGGCGGTGGTCGTAGATTTAGTCCCCGCCGACTCGCGCCCCTTCATCGGCTCCAGCGGTGACAACACGGTCATGGGATTGATCTTCGGGCACAACGGGATTTCTCGACTCGAAAGCACGGGCGGTGGCGGAGGAGGAACGCGACCCGCTGCGCCTCAAACTGGTTCCAACCCGCAACAGGGGACTCGCCCAGGCGGCGCGCCGCAAGAGGCGTTGGATGCGTGTGAAAATTTGGCGCAGGGTGAAGCGTGTTCGTTCACACAGGCAAACGGAAACACGGTGAATGGATCATGTATCATACCGCCCAATCTGGATATATTGGCGTGTGCGCCGCAGGGAATGAATCAACAAGGCGGGCAGGCTCCTGCAAATAATCAAGGTGCGCCGCAAGCTGCAGTAGATGCTTGCGCCAATTCCGCGCAAGGCGCAGATTGTTCTTTCACACCAAAAAATGGAAACACGATTGACGGCTCTTGTATTACGCCGCCCAATTCAAATGAACTTACTTGTGCGCCGCAGGGAATGAATCCGCAGGGACAGCAGGGGCAGGCTCCAAACGGACAAGGCGGCGGAACGCCATTCGGTCAAGAGACAGGCGCACCTGGAGTCTTGCGCTTTTTCACTCAACCATTGTCCAAGCAAATGTCGTGGCTGCTGCCCTTCGCATTGATTAGTATTTTGCTCGCGCTGTTTGCTTCAAAAATAAAATTACCCATCGAGGCAGGTACACACAAGGCGCTCATCCTCTGGGGCGGATGGCTGCTGACTTGCGTCGTATTCTTCAGTATGGTTTCGGGGATTTTCCATTCGTATTACGCCATCATGCTGGCGCCTGCGCTTGGCGCAATGGTCGGTGTTGGTTTCGCTCAACTCTGGTCATGGAGCGCGGATAAAAAATGGGCTGGCGCGGCGTTGGCTCTTTCTGCCGCAGTGACCATCGGCTTTCAGTATTTTGCATCTGTTCAATACGGCGAGTTCTCGTGGTGGATGCTTGGGAGTGGACTCCTGCTTGGGGTTGGAA
>DZBA01000339.1 GCA_022729775.1 Anaerolinea thermophila
TGGCTTCGAGTTTTTCTCGTCCCAAACATTATCCACGCTCGCGCCGCCTGATATAAACCGTTGGATAAATAAGGGAACATTTGCGATTTTGGCAGGAAATACGTCAAACCGTTTTGAATCTTGAGTAGTCTTAATGCGAAGAAGTCAGCCAACAATTAGAATCTGTCCCATGAAAAAAATAATTTTTATTCTATTTGCGTTGATATTGACCGCTTGCCAGCCTGCGGTTAAAAATCCGCCTTCGCCTGAATTTGACACATCCAAATTACAAAGCGTGGAGCGGGATGTCACGTATTGCGTTATGGATGGCGTTGAATTAAAAATGGATGTTTACTATCCCGCCTGCGCGGATGAACGCTGGCGCGCGCTGGTATACATTCACGGCGGCAGCTGGACAGGCGGCGATAAACGCAGCGCGCCGACTCACCAAGACCGCGCGGCGCTGGTCTCGGCTGGCTTTTTGGTCGTCTCGGTCAATTATCGCCTCGCGCCCGAATATAAATTCCCCGCCATGATTCAGGATGTAAAATGCGCGGTGCGTTACCTGCGCGCCCACGCGGACGATTACAACCTCGACGCGAATCGCATCGGCGCGTGGGGCAACTCCGCAGGCGGACATCTCGCCACGCTGCTGGGTCTCGCGGATTCATCCGCAGGCTGGGATGTGGGCGCGCACGCGGAATATTCCAGCGCGGTGCAAGCCGTAGCGGATATGTTCGGTCCTGCGGATATGGAAATGTTTTTGCCCGCCAATGATGAAGAGGTGTTTCTAAACGCCGACTTGAAAAATGCCAGCCCAATCGAATACATCAACAAAAATGCGCCGCCATTTTTGATTTTACATGGCGACGCGGATACCACCGTTTCACTGGCGCAGTCTGAGCTGCTTGCCGAAAAACTAAAAGCCAACAACGCCAGCGTAAAACTGGTCATCGTCCGCGATGGGGGACATGGCTTCACGCCGGAGGATAGTCCCAACATGCAGCCGACCCGCGCGGAAGTGACTCAAATGCTGGTCGAATTTTTTACAAACGCGCTACACTGACGCGTAAATCCCTTTCCACAATTGAAACAAACCGAACGCGAATAACGCAATCGCGGAAATTCCCACCATCGCGCGGTTGACTTTCGGTCCCAATTTGGATGCCAACCCAAAAACGAGGATGATTGCGACAAGGCTGGAAACCATCGCAACGTAAAAGCCCGCGAGAAATCCAACGCCGTTCAACGGCGCTTCGCGCCAGCCTTGAATCAAAACGGGACCTGTGACCAGAGTCCAAAATATATACGGTCCCGGGCTGAGCGCGTTCATCATCGCGGCTTTCAAAACGCTTTGCTTTCCCGTCGCTTCTGATTCTGCCGCGCTCGCGCTAAAGTCGCGCCATGAAAGATACGCGCCATAAGCGAGGTAGAGAATGAATAATCCGCCGACAATGTAAAGAGCGCGCTGCATCCATAACGGCACTTGACTCAACACCAGCAGGCAGACCGTGATGATGGGCGCGTCGCTCACCAGCGGAGCAAGCGCGGCGGGCAGGGTACGCCGCCATCCGCGCGTCAACGACTGCGAGATGAGATACGTTTGAAAAGGTCCCGGCTGTGATGCGGCTGCAAACCCAAACCCAATTCCTTGAAGAAGATATATCCACATAAAAAACCTTTGATGAACTCTGAATTCTCGACGTGCTGCTTGAACGCCATTTATAAAAAAGAGCCGCATCTTTGCAGACACGGCTTCTATTTACCAATTACCAACTTACCACTCTACCAACAAACTAAATCTTCCCGGTCATCATCGCCATTTTCACTTCGCCAATCGCCTTTGTGACTTTGATCTCGCGCGGGCAGGCTTCGGTGCAGCTGTACGCGGTGTGACAACGCGCGATGCCGTCCGTCTCCGCGAGGATTTGCAAACGCTCGGCGGCGGCTTCGTCGCGGCTGTCGAAGATGAAGCGGTGCGCGTTGACAATCGCCGCAGGACCGTAATAATCGCCGTTTGCCCAATATGACGGGCAGGATGTGGTGCAGCACGCGCACAAAATACATTTGGTGGTTTCGTCGAAGCGCGCGCGGTCTTCAATCGTTTGCAGGCGTTCGCGTCCGTTTTCGGGCAGCGGCGAATCGTTGATGAAGAACGGCTTCATTTTCTTGAAGTTATCGAAGAACGGCTCCATATCCACGATTAAGTCTTTGACGATTTTCAAACCGAGAATCGGCTCGACGGTGATGTTCTCGCCTGTGTCGCGGACAAGCGTCTTGCACGCCAGCATGTTGCGCCCGTTGATTCGCATCGCGTCCGATCCGCATACGCCATGCGCGCATGAACGGCGGAAGGAAAGCGTGCCATCGAAATTGCCTTTGATATATTCCAGCACATCCAATACGCGATCATTCTCTGTGCCTTCGACTTTATACGTGACGTAGTTGCCGCGCTTGTCTTTTTCGGGGTTGTAACGGAAAATTTTGATTGTGATTTCCATAAAGGTTTCCTCACATCGTCATTGCGAGGGCGATAGCCCGAAGCAATCTCCTATTACATGGTGAGATTGCTTCGTCGGGCTAATGCCCTCCTCGCAATGACATCTAATAAACTCTCGCCTTTGGCTGGTGCTTGGTGATTGCCACAGATTTATAGCCAATCTCAAGTTTGCCGTTCTTGTTCCAAATCAACGTGTGCTTGAGCCAGTTGGCGTCATCGCGGTTGGGATAATCTTCGCGGGAATGTCCGCCGCGCGATTCTTTGCGGTTCAACGCGCTCATCGCAACCACTTCCGCGATGTCGAGCATGTTGCCAAGTTCCCAGGCGTTGAGCAATTCGGTGTTGAAGATTTTGCCCGTATCGCTGACGGTCACTTCCTTGAAGCGATCCTTCAACTCGCGGACTTTTTCCAGCGCGGATTGCATATCCTGTTCGTTGCGGTAAATGCCCACATCGTTGAACATCTTGGTCTTCAATTCATTGGAAAGTTTGAAGACGTTTTCCTTGCCGGAGCCTTTCTTCAATGTTTCGAATTGCGCGCGCGCATTCGCCTGCGGGTCATCGGGGAGATTCTCGAAGCCGGCTTGGTTTGCATATTCAGCGGCTCTCAAGCCTGCGTACTTTCCGAACACAACCAGGTCGAGCAGCGAGTTGGTGCCGAGACGATTTCCGCCGTGAACGGAAACGCACGCGCACTCGCCCGCCGCGTATAAACCGGGGAAGACGGTGTTTTTATCGTCAATGACCACTTCGCCGAATTTGTTGGTGGGAATGCCGCCCATGGTGTAATGCGCGGTCGGTTGAATGGGCATCATTTGTGTAATCGGATCAACGCCGAGATAGACGCGGCAGAAGTCAATGATGTCGGGCAGTTTCGCCAGAACCTGCTCGCCGGTGATGTTGTAAGGCGTGCCATCGAGATTGGTGCGCCCGTCCAGCGCCGCGTATCTGTTCACGCTTTCAGGGCGGACATCGAGATAGACATAGTTCTTACCATCCACGCCGCGCCCTTCTTTGATTTCGGTATAAATCGCGCGCGAGACCACATCACGCGAAGCGAGGTCTTTGACGGTGGGCGCATATTTCGGCATGAAGCGTTCGCCCTTGCCGTTGATGAGGATGCCGCCTTCGCCGCGCACGCCTTCGGTGATCAGGATGCCGAGTTTGTAAATGCCCGTCGGGTGGAATTGGAAGAATTCCATATCTTCCATTGGGATGCCGTGACGCAG
>DZBA01000340.1 GCA_022729775.1 Anaerolinea thermophila
CTCACAGCGGAAGAACGTTTACTCATTCAAAAGCATCCCGTTTATGCGTATGAGATGTTAAGTCCCATTAAGTTTTTACTCCCTGCTCTGGATATTCCACATTGTCACCACGAAAAATGGGACGGGTCAGGCTATCCGCAGGGATTGAAAGGCGAGGAGATTCCCTTCGCCGCGCGGATTTTTTCAGTGGTGGATGTATGGGATGCGCTTGTTTCTGACCGCCCGTATCGCAAGGGACTTGATCCCATTGATGTGAAAAATAGCATTCTCGAAGGATCGGGCATTCACTTTGATCCGCGTGTGGTGGATGCGTTTTTAGGGCTGGGAAAAAATCTGTCCGTTTAATTAAACGCTGGAGTGCAAAAGTAGAGCTTTTGCACTCCAGCGTTTTGGAAGTAGAACTTCCGAACTCCCGTAATACTCTACGTCCCCAGCCAATCACCTGCCATCTTTGCCAATCCAGCCGCAGCGCCTTGCCGTGCCGTACACTGGGGCAGCGATTCCAGGAATAATTTCCCATATTGTTTTGTCAGCACGCGCCTGTCGAAGATCGCGACAATTCCGTGGTCTGATGCGGTGCGGATGAGACGCCCAAATCCCTGACGGAATTTCAGGATGGATTCGGGCAGGTAATACTCATTGAAAGAGTCTTCATAAAGTTCAGAACGCGCAGAGATGATCGGGTCTGACGGCACGCCAAAGGGAAGTTTGGTGATGACAACCACGGATAGCGAGTCGCCGGGAATATCCACGCCTTCCCAGAAGGAACGTGTGCCAAGCAGCACAGCGCGGTCTGTGGTTTTGAAAGATTCAAGCAACGCATTGGGTGAAGCGCCTTCGCCCTGCTCAAAGACAAAAATATCCTCGCGCGCCAGCGGACCTGTAATGGCTTGCGCTGTTTTCTTGAGCGCGGCATAGGAAGTGAACAGCGCCAGCATTCGTCCGCCCGTGGCTTTGGCGGTCGAGAGGATGGCTCGGTCAAGCGCCTGTTGATAGCCCTGCGCGTTTGGTTCGGGCATGTCATTTGCCACGTACAGCAACGTGCTGGATTCATAATCAAATGGCGAACCGAGCGCGAGGGTGTTCACCTCTTCTGCAGAAAGCGTGTTGCGCAGATAGCGAAACTCGCCGTGCGTTGTGAGTGTGGCAGATGCCATCACCACGCTGGCTTTTTCATTCCATAAATGTTTTTCCACAAGCGGACCCACGCGCAAGGGCGCGGCGTTCAACGATAACCTCTCGCCGCGTGGGTTGACCTCGATCCAATAGATCAACTCGTTGGACGGTTTGTGCAACATTCCCGAAGATGCGGCTTCCGCCTCTGTCATGCGGCGCATGACACTGCCCAGGGTTCCCATCACATCTTCCACGTTTTCATGCCCGTTAGAATAAATTTCACCGAGCATTTTGTAAATTTCATCAAGTGACTTCAAAAGCAAATTCATCGTTTCGCTGGTTTGACTCCACGCGATCTCAACATCGTCCCAGCCAGGGAGCGAGCGCGCGGCAGGGGTAATTCTCATTTGCCATGAATAATTGCTGACAGGTTGACCCTCGCGCTGAATGGCAATGAAGTCACCGACCATGTTGAAAAATTGTTTGGAAAGTTGTTCAACACGAAAAGCCTGGTCTGTGGCGTGCTTGGCTTTTTGTTGCAACAAGCCAAAGTCTGAGGGTTGAATTGTTTGATGTGTTTCGGTCAGCATTCTGCCGAGCAATCCCGCTGACGACCCGCCCAACTCTTTCAACATTCGTTCCAGATCATTTTGTGTCATGCGGAACGACAGCGCGGATGTTACGGCTGACTCTACATGATGCGCTTCATCCACGATCACATAATCATATTCGGGCAGAACCTTGTTGCCCGTGGAAACATCCGAAAGCAGGAGCGCGTGATTGACAACCAGCAGATGCGCAGCTTGCGCGGCTTGCTTTGCGCGATGGAACGCGCACGCGCCACCCATCCGTCCCAGGCAGGTTTCGGTTGTGCAGGCATCATCTTCCGCTGAAAGACGTGACCACACTTCACGCTCAATCGGTCCCGTGAGGTTGAGTTCGTTGCGGTCGCCGCTGTCGTTGTCAAGTTTCCAGACCATGATCTTGGCCAGCACGCGCATTTCGTTGGCGTTGGTCGGTCCGTGCGAGCGCATGTATTCGAGCTTGCGCGGGCAAAGGTAGTTACTGCGTCCCTTCATTACTGCGGCGCGCACATCCAGATTAAGCGCCGCCTTCAAATCGGGAATATCTTTTTTGATGAGTTGGTCTTGCAGGTTGATGGTGTTGGTCGAGACGACCACGCGCGTATTGTTCTGGACTGCGAACATGGCGGCAGGCACGAGATACGCGAACGATTTACCAACGCCGGTTCCCGCCTCGACGATGAGATGGCTGCCGTTTGAAAGGGCATTGGTCACCGCCTTGAGCATATCCACTTGCTGCGGACGTTGTTCGTAGGCTTCAAAGTATTGTGAGAATGGACCGCCATATTCCAAAACAGATGCGATCTCTTCGGGGTCGAGCGCGGTGGGTTCTTCGTTCTTCTCAAGGGGAGAAAAATCTCTTTTCGCTGGACCAAGTATCGGCTTGGATGCGCCGCGAGTCTGCTTGAGCTGAATCCCATCCTTCGCATGTAACTGAAGCGCTTGTTCAAAAACCCAGCCCGCGTCCCAATCCACAAAATTGCCCAGCTCAATGATCTCCTCCAAAGTTTCAAGCGGAAGTTCGCGCGCCATGTCAAGCAGACGCACATAACAAGCCTGTGTGACACGGGCATCGTCAAGGGCGCGGTGTGTTGCAGGCAGGGGGATGTTTAACTGTTGACCAAGCGATCCCAAATTATAACGACTGGCTGTTGGCATTAAAACCGAAGCAAGTTCGTAGGTGTCAATGGTTTGTTGAAATTGAAACAAGCCCGCCTTACGCAGGAAGCCAATATCAAATTTGACGTTGTGACCAAGAATGGGGGAGTCGCCGACGAAGGCGGTCAGTTCAGGCATGATGTCGCGCAGGCGCGGCGCATCACGCACCATGCTGTTGTCAATGCCTGTCAAGCCCGTGATGAAGTCGGGAATTGCCTTGCCCGGATTAATGAGCGTGGTGAATTCATTTTCCACGCGGCGTCCATTGAATTTAACAGCGGCGATTTCTATGATGGCGTCGCGGTTTTCGTCGAGACCAGTGGATTCAATATCAATTGAAACGATGGATGTCATATTGCGGGGTATCTCGTGACTGCTAAACTCAGAATTTGATTTTCACTCGTCAGGTTTATAAAAAGTTTGGTTGTGGGTGATTCCAGAGTTAGAACAAGTGTACCATGAAAAATGTGGCGGGTTTCTATGCGTTCTCTCGATTTGCCTGGTCTAATAAAATAATCAAGAATAGCCAAAACAGCAGACGGAACATTTCAACGGCAAACAGAGTGTGACGGGTGACGCCAATTGAATCAGCAAAGAAGCCGACGGCAAGCGTCAGCGCGGCGCTCAAAAAGAGCCAGGTTGTCAGCCAAAGCCAGACCGTGAAGTTTTTGTTTTTTCTGCGGAAGAGTGAAAAGAGCAAACCCGCCATCAGAAGAATATCCAGAATGAAAATGAGGTGGGTTTTTGGGTGCAGTAAATCGTTGACCGTCATCAGCGCGATGCGGGCGGGGGTTTGTTGTGAATAAAAATAAGGCTGGATATTTTCGGAGAACATTCCGCCCA
>DZBA01000341.1 GCA_022729775.1 Anaerolinea thermophila
AAAAAAGGCGACCCTTGCGGGTCGCCTTTTTTTATTTGCGCAAAACTCTTATTCAACGACGACGTTGGCGCCGGCTTCTTCGAGTTTCTTCTTGGCATCAGCAGCGGCATCCTTGCCAACAGCGGTGAGGACTTTGCCACCGGCGGTTTCAGCAAGAGCCTTCGCTTCGCCCAAGCCGAGGCTGGTGAGTTGGCGGATGACCTTGATGACGTCAATTTTCTTGGCGCCGGCATCCTTGATGACCACATCGAACTCGGTCTTCTCTTCAACGGGTTCAGCAGCAGCGGCAGCGGGACCACCGGCAACCATCGCCACGGGCGCGGCGGCGGAAACGCCCCACTTCTCTTCGAGCATCTTGACGAGATCAGCGGCTTCGAGAACGGAAAGTGTGGAAAGTTCTTCCACGAGTTTGGAAAGTTTTTCAGACATTGTGTAAAACTCCTAAGAGGTAATAATTTAATTTTATTATGGTTTACTTGCGTACCTGTATACGTGTATACCTGTACCGTAACTATGCGGCAGCGGGAGCTTCTTGCTGCTCCGCGTGAGCCTTGATCACAGCCGCCAAACCGCGAGCGGGTTCTGCGAGCGTGCGGACGAGTTTGCCAGCCGGGGCTTGCAAAACGCCGAGCAATGTCGCGCGCATAACGGGCAGCGGCGGCATATCAGACAGCGCCTTGACCTGCGCGGGATTCAACGACTTGCCAGCCATCAAACCGCCTTTCACCTTGATAAAATCATTACCTTTCAATGATTCAGTCAACGCTTTTGCGGTGGCAGCCGGGTCTTTGAATGCAAACGAGATCGCGGTAGACTTCACCAGATAATCGCTGGGGAATTCCATTCCGTTATCTGCGAATACGCGGCGGGCGAGGGTATTCTTTACAATGTGGAATTCACCACCGGTTTCGCGGACTTTTGCGCGGATTGCATCCAACGCTTTCATCTTTGTGCCGGTATATTCCACCAGAATGACCGCTTCACTGCGCTTGACCCAGTCACTATAACGGGCAAGCACTGCTTCCTTGCGTTCCTTGGAAATTGCCAAAGGGATTCACCTCCTTTCAATTAAAAAGTCTTTGCCACTAACACAGGCAAAGACTTTTGCATCCCGGGGAGGGAACAGCGCAAACGCGCTGAAAATTGCATGGGTCTCCACCTAAGCAGGGTATTAAGTCTCTCTTCTGTCAAAATCGTTTCGCACGACTTTCCGAGAGACACCCGCCTTCATCGGCGAAGTGGCTTAAGGTTTAACGAGTATCTCTACTCGGCGCCTTTCACATGTTCATTGGGATCCATCTTGATGCCAGGTCCCATCGTGGTTGCTACGGTAATATGCTTGATGAAGTTGCCCTTCGCGCCGGAAGGACGCGACTTATTGACAGCATCCATCAACGCGCCATAGTTTTCAACAAGTTTTTTCGCTTCGAAGGAAGTTTTGCCAATCGAGACGTGGATGTTCGCGGTCTTATCGAGACGGAATTCCACGCGACCCGCCTTCGCTTCCTTGATGGCGCGCTCCATATCCTGCGCGGGAACAACGGTGCCAGCCTTCGGGTTCGGCATCAAACCGCGAGGTCCAAGGATGCGTCCCAAACGACCCACCTTGCCCATTGCATCGGGCGTCGCAATGGCGACATCAAAATCCAACATGCCGCCTTCGATTTTCTTTAAGGTTTCATCATCATCCGCAACAAGGTCAGCGCCTGCCGCGCGGGCAGCCGCAGCGCCTTCGCCCTGCGAGAAGACCAACACGCGGACAGTCTTGCCAAGTCCATGCGGGAGGACAACCACATCGCGCAGCTGCTGGTCAGATTGGCGCGGGTCAAGCGTGGTGTGCATGTGGATTTCCACAGTCGCGTCGAACTTGGTAATGCTGGTTTCCTTCACAAGAGTCAAAGCTTCTTGCGCGGTGTAGATTTTGTCAATATCAACTTTGGCGGCAGCCGCCGTATATTTCTTTCCGTGTTTTGCCATTTTATCCTCCGTGGTGCAAGCGGGAGTAGTCTAGTAGTCGAATAGTCAGATAGCCTTTCGGTGAAAACCTCGCGACCAAGCGACCAAGCGACACTTAAGACTACGCAACCCTCCCACAAAAATTAGTCGGTTACTGTAATTCCCATCGAGCGGGCGGTGCCTTCGATCTGTTTGATGGCGCCTTCGAGGCTGATCGCATTCAAGTCTTTCATCTTCAACTCGGCGATTTCCTTCACCTGCGCGCGGGTCACTTTGCCCACTTTGTCTTTGTTTGGTATGCCGGAACCTTTTTCCACTTTGGCTGCCTTGCGAAGCAGGACTGCCGCCGGGGAAGTGCGTAAAACAAAAGTGAAAGAACCATCGGAATAGATGGTAATGTCCGCGGGCAATACCTCGCCCTGGCGGTTGGATGTGCGCGCGTTATATTCCTTACAGAATGCCATGATGTTGATGCCATGGCTCGCGAGCGCCGGACCAACTGGGGGCGCAGGGTTTGCCTTGCCAGCTTCCAACTGTAAACGTACAATTGCCTTTAATTTCTTTGCCATTTTTATTTAACTCCTTTGTGCCGCAGCCTTCTTCTAAATTTACAAGGCGGTTGCGGTATCGTGGTTATAACGGGTCATTTGGGAGACCCTCCCACCGCATCAGACCAGAAAGTCTGTTACTGTTTAATTTATGCTTTTTCGACTTGCAAGAAATCCAACTCTACGGGTGTTTCGCGCCCAAAGAAACTGACCATCACGCGAACCTTTGTGCGCTCCATATCAATTTCAGAGACCACGCCGCGGAAATCATTGAAGGGACCATCCACAATGCGGACGCGCTCACCCACCTTGAACGTAACCTTGACGGTCGGGGCTTCGGCTTCCATGCGCTTGATAATTTGGTCTACTTCTTCTTTGCGCAGGGGCGTGGGGTTATTGCCCATCCCAACAAAACCAGTAACGCCGGGCGTATTACGCACCACATACCAGGACTCTTCCGTAAGTGTCAGGTTTACAAGCACATAACCGGGGAAGATGTGACGTTCTACCGTTTTGCGCTTGCCGTCCTTGACTTCGATTTCTTCCTGCGTTGGGATGACGACATCGAAAATCATGTCCTTCATTCCCATTGTTTCAATACGCTGCTCAAGGTTATGACGAACTTTATTTTCATAACCTGAATAACAGTGAATGACATACCACGCGGGACCTTCCACCATGACTTCAACAGAAGGAAGGTCTGAGGGAATCTGGCTGGAGGAACGCGCAGACGACTTCGCGGCGCGCGAAGGGGTGACAGGCTTCACATCCGCAGGTTGCGCCTCGACGTTTTTATCCATGTCGTTTTCCATCTGCTCTTTTGGTTCCAATAAATCCATCAGAAATCCTCGTTCAACACTTACAGACCAAGCACCAAGTTCATTAACTGATCGGCAAGATAATCCATGCCCGAAAGAAAAATGCCCATGGCAACCATGACAATTAAAACAAGCATGGTCAGGCGGCGCGCTTCGGGCCAGGTGGGCCAGTTTACTTTGCGAAGTTCTCCACTGGTCTCACGAAAATAACGCTGAATCGCGTTTTCAGTCTTCTTTGCTTTTTTATCTTTCTCAGCCAAAGGAATACTCCTTCTCGAATTTACGGCTAAAACGCCGCTTAACGCGGCGTTTGCCACAGCAGGCCAAGTAGGAATCGAACCCACAACCTCTCATTTTGGAGACGAGTGCTCTG
>DZBA01000342.1 GCA_022729775.1 Anaerolinea thermophila
AGTTGATGGTGGACGAAGAAGAACGCGCCCGCGTCAATGCCTTTGATTGGAAGGCGGCTTTCCCCGAAGTTTTCGCGCAAGGCGGTTTTGATGTGGTGATTGGCAATCCGCCATATATTCGGATTCAAGCCATGCAGGAATGGGCTTCGGAGCAAGTGGAATATTTCAAACAAAAATATAAAGCCGCAAACAAAGGCAACTACGATATTTATGTAGTATTTATCGAAAAGGCTTTGAGTTTGCTCAACTCAAAAGGCAAATTGGGATTCATCCTGCCGCATAAATTCTTCAACGCGCAATATGGCGAACCTGCGCGTGAGTTGATCTCGCAAGGCAGGCACATCTCGAAGATTGTTCACTTTGGCGACCAGCAAGTTTTTGACGGCGCGACAACCTACACTTGCCTGCTATTTTTGAACAAACAAGGTCAGGATGAATTTGAATTTACAAAAGTCAGCGACCTTGAAAACTGGCGAGACTTCCAAACCCAGACTTCCGAAGTCTTTGAGACTTCGGAAGTCTCTGGCACGATTAACGCCGCGAATATCAATTCGGCGGAATGGAATTTTTCGGTTGGCAAAGGCGCGGAATTGTTTGAGAAGTTAAGTCAAATGCCTGTGAAATTAGGAGATGTGGCAGAGAGAATATTTCAAGGCTTTAAAACTGGTGCAGATCCTGTTTTTATTTTAGAAGAAAGAGAAAACGGAAAATATTACTCAAATGCTTTACAGAAAGAAATCGCAATTGAGAAAACTTTATTACGCCCATTGTATAAATCGGGCGAAATGAAACGATATGGTTTGCGAAAAAATTCTCGTTCTGTGATTTTCCCTTACAAAGACGGTAAATTACTTGGTTGGAATGAAATAATTTCAAAAGCACCTAAAACTTCTGAATACCTTAAGTCTTGCAAGGAAATATTAGCAAAGAGAGAGAATGGTCGATGGACTGGTGTTCAATGGTATTGCTACAGTAGAAATCAAGCACTGGAAATCATATCAAGTCCTAAAATTCTTACTGCGGATTTGAATCCCTTTGCAAATTATTGTTATGACGAATCGGGCGAAGCGTGTTTTCCAGGTGGCGCAGCAGGTGGGTACGGCATTGTTCTTGAAAAAAAGATGTATTTATATGTTCTTGGCTTGTTGAACTCAAAAGCGGTTGATTATTATCACAAGAAAATATCAACAAACTTTCGTGGTGGCTGGTTCGGATATGATGCCAAAATAATTCGCAATATTCCCATTCGCGCAATCAACTTCGACGACCCCACCGAAAAATCCGCGCACGACAAAATTGTCTCGCTAGTCGAGTCTATGCTGGCATTTCACAAGAGCCTCGCGTCCGCGCAAAGTCCGCATGAAAAAGGACGGCTGGAAAAACAAATCAATTCAACGGATGAAGGAATTGACAAATTGGTTTATGCATTGTATGGATTGAGTCAGGAAGAAATAAAAATCGTAGAGGGAGCATAATCATAAATACACCGCCTGCCAGTCGCTTTATAAATATTTACTGTGATGAAAGCCGCCAAAACGCTGACCGCTACATGGTGCTTGGCGGATTAATTACCTTGCGCGATAATGAAGACGCTTTTCAAAAAGCCATGCAGTTATATCGTCAAAGCAACAACATGCAGGCTGAACTTAAATGGACAAAAGTCTCTGACCAGAAAATTAAAGAGTACACAGCCTTGATGGATCTATACTTCAGTTTGAGCCGCTCTTTTCATTTCAAGGCAATCGTCATAGACACCCAGGAGGTTGACCACAAACGCTACAATAAAAGCGATGCTGAACTTGGTTTTTATAAGTTGATGTATCAATTTTTATTACATAGTTTTGGCGCATACCTTACCCCTTCCGACCAATGCATAATTCACCTTGACCAGCGAACAACATCAAAATATAAATTATCCACGTTATGCGCCATTTTGAACAACGGGTTGAAAAAGAAGTACGGGCTGGAAAATAAACCCGTACGAAATGTTCAAGGCTTAAACTCAAAAGACAATGATTTTATTCAAGTAGCGGACATTTTGATGGGCGCAATTGGATATGAGATGAACGGAGCGCATACGCGCACAAATGCAAAACGAGCCAAAGTTGCGCTGGCTGAGACCATCGCCCATAAAGCGGGTTTGGTTAATTTACAGCAACCCACCGCGCGCAACTCCAAACACTTTTCAATATGGCACTTTCATTTTCGTAATTCAGTAAAAAAATAAAACGCCTCAAGCCCTACGCCCTTGCGGGCTACCCTAAAAGGGTTTCCGTGACATCATCGCGGTTTTCGGACTTGATAGCGTCTTACAAAAACATTATATATCAATATCTGTCTGAATTCCATTGCAATTTTTGCCTTTATTACAGTATTACAGTTGCATAAAAAACCCTCGCATCACCCGCGCCTCGCGCTTCACCCAAGTCAATTCCTCCACATCCCTCCGCGCCTGAGCGCCGAGCGCAAGCCTGCGCGGCTCATCTGCCAGCAGCAACTCAATTTCCAATTTCCAACTTCCAATCTCCCCCGGCTCGCACAGCACCGCATTCCCCTCGTTCAACACCTCGCGGATTGAAGGCAGGTCCGCCGAAAGTATCGCGCGCCCCGAAGCCATGTACTCAAACATCTTCATCGGGTTGATGACCTCGGCGATGTCCTGTCCGCTGCTGGCAGAAATGGAGCGGCTGTACGGCATGAGCAAAACATCCGCAGCGGCTTGATACAGCGGAATAACCTCGTGCTTCACAAAACCCGTCATGGTCACGTTGGTCATGTTGGCGTCGGTCAATTTTCCGCGCCAAAACTCCACCAAATCTGGCGCGCCGCCCACCCACAAAAAATTCACCTGCGGCAGTTGCTTCGCCAGTTCAAACAACAAATCTGCGCCGCGCCCAGGGTAAATGTGACCTGTGAATCCAACCGTCAGCCCATCGGGCAAATTCAGTTGATGTCTTGCCTCGGATGGATTGGGCAGCCCCGCGTACTTTTCCAACTCCACGCCGTTGGGCGCCACGAGCAGCACGTCATTGCCAAACCGAAGGCTGGTCGAGCGTTCCAAGGCATTTTTCAACGCCGAGACAGTGACCGTCATTAACTTGCGCCCTGGTCTTTTCCAAAATTGACGCAGCCACCACGCGCCATTGCCCGCCACATCCGCGTGCATTTCGAGAACAACGGGGTCGCGCCGCATTAACGCAAAGACAGCAGATTGCGGCAGCCAGGTGTAGATTAATTCCGCGCCAAATGCTTCGGCGGCATATTGGGCGCGGAGGACAAAGTCGAGGCGGCGAAAAAGCCGAATGGATGGAATCAGGTCAAGGGGCGGCGCGAGTTGCAAACCGTAATGGGCAAGCAAAGCCGCATGAGTCGCAGGTTCCGCTTCGGCAGGGGCAAACATCCGAATCTCATGCCCAAGTTGAATCAACGCCTGCGCGACCTTCATCGCCTGAATCGAATTGGCAGTTAACGACGGTATTCGTGAATTGGTGATCAGTGCAATTTTCATATTTTTTCACCGCGAAGTGCGCGAAGCACGCGAAGGATTCTTTGTCTTGGCGACCTTAGCGGGCTTAGCGGTTCAAATTTTCCTGACGACGAATTTCCTTCACGCCGCGCAGGACAATTGCGCCAACGGATGTGATGTAATAAAGCGATAAAAGCGCGGCTTCGGCAACGTATCCAAAACGCGGCA
>DZBA01000045.1 GCA_022729775.1 Anaerolinea thermophila
CGGTGCAAGCCTCCTCAGGCGGACGAATCATCTCCCGCGCCAATGTCAAAGCCACCCGCAAAGACGTTTTAGCAAAGTGTTATGGCGGCGACATCTCGCGTAAAAAGAAACTGCTCGAAAAACAAAAGAAAGGCAAGAAACGTTTGAAGATGGTCGGTAATGTCGAGATCCCCCAGGATGCGTTTATGGCTGTCCTTAAGTTGGATGATGAGTAGAGAAAACCCAGCCACTGATTACACTGATTTTCACGGATTGTTTTTAAAAAATCCGTGTAATCAGTGGCAAGGCTTTGTTTCTTTCGCTTTGAACGGCGTTTTTTCCCGCCGTGGTTTTACTCAGAACGACATTGCGTAAGGTAAGTAATTAAATCATCTTGCCTAGCTCGCTAAAGAGATTTTTGAAAAGTGATGAAGTCAACTGACAGCGCCAAAATACGGATCATCGTTATTTTTGTCGTGTTCATTCCAGTTTTTCTGGCGGTTAATTTTGGGGCGCAAAAATTGCGCGATGCTCATCGCGCAGATTTTGCCCATTACTGGCAGTCGGGTCGCATGATCCTCGAAGGCAAAAATATCTATGACAGCAATGAGTGGCTGGCGGAAAAATCAAGATATGGAACCGCGCCCCAATCCGAATCCACGTTTCAATATCCTTTGCCCTTTGCCATCTTAATGGCGCCGCTCAGCCTGCTCGATGTCACATCCGCGTTTATCATTTGGATGCTCATTGGAGAGGTTTCCATCTTAACCTCCATATTTGTTTTGCTTTCCTTTTATCCGCAAAGATCCATGTTGTTTGAACTGCTGGCAATCGCAGCCGCCTTTTTATTTCGCCCGACATTTATTGTGCTCCGTAACGGGCAAATCATTGCCGAGATGCTGCTTTTCATCTCGCTTTCAGCGTATCTCTTCAGCAGGGACAAGTGGTTCTACGGCGGGTTGACTGCATCTTTAACAATATTGAAGCCATCCCTGGGCGCGCCGCTTTTGCTTTTAACCGGCTTATGGCTGCTTTCTAAAAAACGCTGGCACGCCATCGCCGGGCTTGCCGTTGGCGCGTTATTGCTTCTTGGGCTGGGCGTTCTCTATAACCCGCATTGGGTCGCGGATTACCTCTCCACCGGCAAAAACAACTTTGACAAATATTATGGGATGCAGACAACCTTATGGGGGGGGATGGGGTTATTCTTCGACAAAGCCAATAGATGGGGAATCGCGGCGGGGGCTGCCGGGGTCGGTATTATTTTGGGCGTCACAACATATTTTGTAATGAAAAAAAATACAGGTGACGATTCCCTTAAAACGCTCGCGCTTCTGGTTTCAACAACGCTGCTCATTGCGCCCTATTCATGGAACTATGACCAGCTCCTGTTATTTATTCCCATCGTTTACATCTTGTCTACGCTTTCCATTTTATACGGGGATGGAAAAACCGCGCTCGTCTCACTGGTCATTATCGGTTTACCCATCCTCATGGCATTGATCGCGCACACTCTGGGACACGACGTTTGGAGCGTCCTCATTACAGTCATCATCTGGGCAAGCATGTTACTTTTACCCTCTCACATCCTAAATCCTAAATCGTAAATTCCTATGTCACAATTTCTCAAAGACTCAAAAAAATGGCTTCCCGGCGCCCTGATCAGCCTCACACTGGTTGCCGCCATTCTCTACTTCGTTGACTTCAACGAAATGCTCGATGCGTTACGCAACGCGGATTATCGCCTGATTGCGGTTTGTGTGGCGTTTTCCTTCCTGTGGATGATTGTCCGCGCCAAAGTGTGGATGACCCTGCTGCGCGACAAACCAACCTACAAAGACGTATTATTCACCACCGGCGAAGGCTACCTGCTCAACAACTTTCTCCCCTTCCGTCTGGGCGAGATCGGGCGCGCGTTTCTCATCAGCCGCAAATCGGGCGGGGTGCAGTTCAGCGAAGCGCTTTCGGTCATCGTCATCGAGCGCGTGGTGGACTTGATCATCTCCGCGGTGATTTTCCTGCTTGCGCTGCCCTACGTCGTCAACGCGGAAAGTTCCCCCACGCTGGGCTACATCATCGGCGGCGTGATGGTCTTCGGCTTGGTGATGATGTACGTCCTCGCGCGTAATCACCAATGGGCGCTGGATTTATTCCACAAACTCAGCGCAAAATTCCCTGCCCTGCAAAAGGTCGGCGGAAAATTTCTCGAATCCTTCTTTCAAGGACTCAGCGTCCTCACCGATGGATGGCTCTTCCTGCGCTTTTTATTCTGGATGACGCTCAACTGGGCGATTGCGCTCCTCGCTTATTACCTGATGACTCTCGCCTTTTTTCCGCAGGCGACGTGGATATGGGGCGTCTTTGGGCTTGGCATGGCAGCCTTCGGCGGCGCGATTCCATCCGCGCCCGGCGCTGTCGGCACGTTTGAAGGCGCGGTTGTTTTCGCTTTGACGCGCTTCACGCCGGATGAATCCACCGCGCTGACCGCCGCGCTTGTCATGCGCGCATACAACTACCTCAACAGCGGCATCATCGGCGGAATTGGTTTATTAAGCGAAGGGCAAACGCTTTCGGGGGTGTACCAACAATTACTAAACTTCCGCCAAAAGCAGGAGACAGAATAAATGAATGAACCCCGCATCTATAAACATGCGGCGTGGAACTGGCTGGGAGCCGCCGTTCTTGTCGTGCTCTTCTTTGCGGGAAGCTTCGGCATGGCATTAAACAGAAATTTTATTTTCATCATTTATTTCGCCGCGTTAATGACGCCGTTGATTGCCTTCACGGTTTTTTCACTGGCGGCAAAGACCATCATTTCGGAAGATGAAATTTCCACGCAAAATCTTTTTGGCGTAAAGACGTTAAGATGGAATGAAATTCAGCGCGTTTCCGGCAGCGGATTTTCCATCAAGATGCACAACCTAGACGGTGATGTGACCGTTGCGCCGAGTCCGCAAATCCCCGGCTATGAAGAAGTCCTTGAAATCATCGGCGCGAAATGCCCCCACCTGTTCAACCCGCGTGACTATGGCGAACTTCCGCGCAATTGGGGCAACCTCATCCCGCTGGTCATCATCTCGTTTATGGTGGTCGGCTTTGGCGTTTTTATTTATATAGAATCAAGCGAGTTCATCTTCCCCTTGGTATTCGCCTTCGTCATCGGATTGGTGGTCCTGGGACTGGCGTTTCTTTCTCCGCAGTCGGTCTCCATCCAAGGGGACGCCATCACCATCGTTTATCTCTTCAGTCAACAAACGCTCCGCGCGGATGAAATCCAATCGGTCTCGCTGGGTTATATCCAAATGCGCAACGGAAAAAATTATTATGTGCAGGTAACAAAAAAACGCGGGGGCGACATCCGCATTGCGAATGTAAAGCCCAGTTTGCCTATCGCGTATCACGTGCTTAAAAATTGGCACAAAAAAGCAACTGCATAAAAAAGGAAAAACTTTGAAAAACCAATCCAAAGCGCAAGCATCCATCATTTTAGTTTCCATTTTGTTCTTCCTGTCCGGCGCGGCAGGGCTGATCTACCAGACCATTTGGGTGCGCCTGCTGGAAATCTACTTTGGCGTAACGCTGACTGCGGTCACGCTGATTGTCTCCGCGTACATGGCGGGGCTTGGACTCGGCTCGATGATTGGCGGGAGAATCGCTTCGCGCGCGAAAAATACCGTGTTGCTATACGGCATCATTGAAGCGGGCATTGGCGTATTCGGAATCCTCAGCCCGTATCTCATCAACTGGATTGGGCAAAATACCGCAGGCAGCCCATACGCGCTGGTGTTTTTCCTCAGTTTCGTTTTGCTGCTCATCCCCACCTTGCTGATGGGCATGACACTACCGCTCTTGACGCAAGCCTTCGTCACCCGCGTCGAGACATCGGGGCAGGTCATCGGTCTGCTATACGGAATCAACACGCTCGGCGCAGCCATTGGCGCGCTTGTCTCGGGATATATCCTCATGGGCTGGTTTGGATTCAGCGGCGCGTTGTGGATTGCCGCCGCGCTCAACTTCATGGTAGGACTCGGCGCGACGTTGTTGAAATCGAGCAACGAGACGCAATCCGCGCCGCAGGCTGAATCCGCGTCCAATCCGCCGCGCGTGCTGTGGAGTTATCAAGCAATTCTCATCTCCGCTTTTCTGGTCGGCTTTATTGACATGGGATTTGAAATGCTGTGGTTCCGCCTGTTGGGAGTTTTCAGCAAGCACACCGCATATAACTTCCCAAGCATTCTTTTTATTTTCCTGATTGCGCTTGCGCTGGGCGGATGGTATTGGGGCAAAAGGGCAGACCAAAGCAAAGACCCGATTGATATGTTTTGGAAGTTACAGCTCGCGGTGGGAATGATGACCGCGCTTTCCTTCCTGTTGATGTGGACAGTGATTAACATGCCGCAATTTCAGCCCTGGCTGCAAAAGAATTTCAACACCTTTCAACAGCCCATCACGCCATATCTCCGCATTGTGGAAACAGACTCGGTGGTCTTTTCAAAGCGCGAATTATTAAGCAGCCTTTTTGAATACTTCCTCCCCATCCTTGTCATGGCTTTGCCTGCGGGCTTGTTGATGGGCGGCGGGCTGCCCACGCTGGACAGAATTGCCATTGACCAAGCCGCGCTCTCCGGCAAGCGCGTCGGCGACATTCACCTTTCGAATATTTTCGGCTCGGTCATGGGGACGCTGTTTACAAGTTTCATTTTGCTCCCGCAAGTCGGCAGTGAGTTAACCTTAAAGATTCTCTCCACGCTGAGTTTATCCTTCCTTGTGATTTACGCGCTGACGAAAAAAGGTCAGTTGAAGAAATCCGCGCTGGCGTTTCCTGCGGCATTGATTCTGCTCATTTTAATTTTACCGGGCAGGGGCGAGTTCTACACGCGCTTATATAAAAACGCGACGGGAGAAAAAAGCCTGGTCGTTGAAGAGGCGGGCGATGGCATCCTCGCGGTGACATTTCGCGGCGAGATGAGCAATCCTGCCGATATGTGGATCGGCGGCATCAAAAACAGCTTCTTCCCTTCGGATGGGAACTATGAACGTTCGGTGATGACCTGCGCGGCGGCAGTCCAACCGAAGCGGGTTCTCATCATCGGTTTGGGCGGCGGAAATTCCGCAAACTTCATCACGTCATTGCCAGAGGTCGAGGAAGTGGTCATCGTTGAGTTGATGGAAGAACTCGGCGCGCTGTTGAATAAACACGTGCCGGTGGCGCAGTCCGCGTTGAACAGTCCCGTGACGCGATACATCAGCGATGATGGGCGGCGTTACCTATACGCAAACCCAAATGAAAAATTCGATATGATTTTCATTGACCCATTGTGGAGCTTCACCGCCGGGCATAACAACTTATATTCACAGGAAGCCATGTCGCTGTATAGCAAACATTTGACCACAGGCGGAATCTTTTGCGCGTGGGTGAACGAACAGCATTTCATACCCAAGACCGCCGCGACGATATTTCCGCACAGCGATTTCTTCGGTGATTATCTGGTCAACAGCAGCCAGCCCATCGAATATGATATGACGTACATGCGGCAATCTTATGAAAATTACCTTGCAACCCAATCCATCCATCTCATACCGGATGCGGCAGCCGCAATGAACCCGGATGAAATCCTTGCAAGCCTTCGCACCAAACAAGCAAAAACCTTGCAAAACGAAGAGAGAGTCCCCGCGCTGACCGATATGACCCCCTGGCTGGAATATTATTACTTCTGCCCGCCGCAGTTTTTAGAAAAGTTAAGCGTGCCGCAGTTGAAGTATTGTTACAGCAGGCATTAAAAATCAGCCTCTAAAAGTTTAGTGAACTTTTAGAGGCTGATTTTGTATCTTCTCAAAAAAGAGGGGAAACGTTCCGAAGGTTGGAGTGCCTCAACTTGTTATTCGAAGAAACCTTCGGAACGGTGATATTCTAAACTTTTAGAGGCTTTTTTTATTTCTTCAAATCGAAAAGATAGGCAGCGGATTCGACATCCAAAAATTCATCCAACAATGTCCCGTACTGCGCGATGTAATCCCTGAAATAGGCGCGGCTGTCGCCCTCGCATCCGCCGCAGCCGGTGATTTCATTGAAGATGAACCATACGCGGTCATGACCTTTGAGCGCCTCCATATCCTCGAAGAATTTTTTGAACGCTTTTTCCTCGTTTTGGCGGTACGAGCCAAGCATAACAAAATTGGGGTCAATCTCCCAGCTGTATTGCGGCGCGTAATACATCACGCCCGGCACGCCCCCATAGTAGACATATACCCTGTCATCATTTTTTTTATTCTCCGCGACGTATTCAACAACAGGTCTGATTTCTGAGATTGTCTGCGTTTGTTGAAAGTTATAGACCGCGTTGGGAATCGCATTCGACAAAAAGAAGGCGGCAGGAATCAAACTCAGCGCAAGGGCAATTCCGCGATGCCATTTTGCAAGCAAGGAATACGCCGCGCCGATTCCTTCCGCCATGAATAACAGCGCGTACGGCGTAAGAAAAAGCATGAAACGGTACGCAAGCGGATAGGACTTCAACGCCGAAGCGACAAGCGTAACCAGCAAGGTCAGCGATAAGACCAAAGTGACATGCCGCTTGCGGATGGACAGCGAAATCACGCCAACCAACATCAGCGCTGAGACGATGCGCATCATCAAGCGGTCTGTGCGGTTGACGATGGTATACAGGAAAAGATACGCGGTCTGACGAAACCAGTCCGGGTCGCTCCACGGCGGGATGGGAACAAACCTGCGCGCCCAATAAGTCAGAAAGTATTCATCACCTGCCGTGTGGCGCAACACGAAGAAATAGTCCAAACCAAACGAGGCAAGCCAAACCGCGCCCAGAGAAAATATCCACGCCAGATTTTCATATTTCTTTTGCAGCAATCTTTCCAACACCAGCGTAACGCCAACCGCCGCAAGGACAAAGATGGAAATATGCGAAATCCAAATCATCACCGCGCCTGCCGCGCCCAACAGGATGAAGTCGCCGCGTTTCGCGTCGTCTTTCATGCAGCGTGTCCCCAGATATGCAAGCATCAACGCGGACATTACATCGCTGGAGTATTGCTTCAACTCGGATGAATAGAAAATCATAAAGGGGTTGATGACAAACATCAGCAGCGCAAACATTCCCGCCGCGCCGAAATTTTCACGCGCAATGCGATACATGAAATACAGCGCGAGAATTCCCGAAATAAACGGAAATAACCGCAGAATATAATCCGCGTTCCATAACAGGACAATCGAAAGTTTTTCGATGAACAAAAAGCCAAGCGGCGCGGCTTGATGATAGCCGAGCGGCTCGGTCAAGCCGCCAAATGAGCGCGTGACGAGATTCATAGCCAGACTGGCTTCATCCCCCCACAGTGAGCGGTTTCCCAGATATTGCCGTAACCGCAGGATAAATCCCAGCAAGAGCATCGAGCGCCAAACCCAGATGGAATCCGCCCATACATTCACGCGCTCCCACAGCGTTGACTTAACATTTTCCGACATCTAAAAATTTCCTCTTTCAAAAGGTGATATTCTCCCCATCATACCTGAATTCTTTATGCGCTTGTTGATTCCAAAAAAACCTCGGAGGCTGTAAGAACCTCCGAGGTTTGCTTTTACTTTCCTAATCTATCTCTCTCCGCGTCAATCACCTGAACATCCAATTTCTTAAACAGCGGAGCGGGTTGATTCAACTTGGCGCCGGGCTTCAACTCGCTCGGCTTCCATTGCAAGCCATCAACGGGTTTGTACCGCAACACCGTATGTTCGCCCAGTGAGTCTTTCACGGTTTCGGTGTACTGCTCGCCAAACAGCGGCGTCTCGTAGCCGAAGAATCCATGCAGGCGCTCAGAGGTAAATGGGATAAAGGGCGCGAACATCACCTTGAGAGAGTCAATCGCTTTGAGCGCGGTGTAGATGGTCTTGCCCGCGCCTTCCTTATCGGTCTTGACCGCGCTCCACGGCGCGTTGACATCGAGGTACTGATTCACCACAGTGGCGAGTTTCATCGCTTCGCCCAGCGCGGAGCGCAAGCGCACAGATTCCAGTTCCGCGCCGACGACGTTGAATCCGTTTTCGATGGTTTTCAATAATTCAAGGTCAGCATCGCGCAGGGTGGACAAATCCACATTCGGGACAACGCCTTCCCAATGTTTGTAACAAAATGACAGCACGCGGTTGGCAAGGTTGCCCCACGTTGCCACCAGTTCGTTATTATTGCGCGCAACAAACTCTGCCCAGTCCCAATCGCTGTCTTTCGCTTCGGGCATGTTGACGGTTAAGTAATAACGAATTGCGTCAGGGTCGAAGCGAGTCAGCGCGTCGAGTCCCCACACGCCCCAATTCTTCGAGCCGCTGATTTTCTTCCCTTCGAGATTCATAAATTGATTTGCAGGCACATCATACGGCAGGGTCAAATTGACGCCCTTCTCGCCGGTAAAGAGCTCAATGAACTGATCGCCCACGCCCATCAACTCGGCGGGCCAGAGCGATGTGTGGAAGAAGATATTATCTTTGCCGATGAAATGGAATTGCTTCGCGGCGGGATTCGTCCACCACTCGCGCCATGCCTGCGGATTACCCACGACCTGCGCCCACTCCACCGGCGCGGACAAGTATCCGATGACCGCCTCGAACCAGACATACAAACATTTGCCATCCCAGCCTTCAACGGGGACGGGAATGCCCCAATCCAAATCGCGGGTGATGGCGCGCGGCTTGAGTCCCTCGGCTTCGATTTTGCGCAGCGATTCGCCCAAGACCGTATCGCGCATGTGTTCGGCGCGGTCATTCAAAAACTTCTTGACATCGGGTTCCAGTTTGGAAAAGTCAATATAAAAATGTTCGGTCTCGCGCAGTTCCGGCGATGAAGTATCGCCCGCCACCTTCGAGCGCGGATTGACCAACTGCGCGGGGTCCAGCACATTGCCGCATGCATCGCATTGATCGGAGCGCGCGCCTTCCGCGCCGCAAATGTAACAAGTCCCCTCGATGTATCTATCGGGCAAAAAGCGATTCAATCCGGGCGAGAACCACTGCGGTTCGATTTTGGTAAAGAGGAAGCCGTTCTTTTGCAGCGCCAAAAAGATGGTCTGCGAAACTTTGAAATGATTCTCGGTATGCGTGGATGTGTACAGATCATAGCTAATGCCAATTTGTTTGAAGAGTTCGATGAAGCCTTCATGATAGAACTTGTACACTTCTTCAACCGGCTTGCCAAGTTTATCCGCGCTCATGGTGACAGGCGTGCCATGAGAATCGGTGCCTGTAATCATCAAAACTTTATTTCCCTTCAAACGATGATAACGCGCGGCAATATCACCGGGCAGGTGCGAGCCGGTTAAGTTTCCTACGTGAATTTCTGCATTGGCATAGGGCCATGCAACGGCAATTAGAATATTTTCGGTCATGGTGAACTCCAGATAATAGATAACTAGATGACTAGAGAGTAGTAGTCTTAGTTTCTAGTCATCTAATCTCTACTCTCTAAAAAACAAAAACGGACTGCCCGCGTCATGGGACAGCCCGTTGAATTCAGGTGTAAAAACCCTAACGCGCTTCCCAAACACGATAAACCATCGCCATTTGCATGACCATGGTATTTATCACCATTGGGAAGTCGGGTTTGAATTTCATGGGCGTTATTTTACTACAATTCTCAATATCCGCGCTCGAAATCAACGCGATGCGCCAAAGGCTTGTCCGCGATGAACAGGCGGTAATTCTCGACAAATATCTTCGCAATATCTTCGGGATAGCTCAACGCGGAAGTGTGAAATGTGATTTGCAAATTCGGCGTCATCCAAAAGGGATGGTCTGCGGGCAGCGGCTCCTGCTCGAAGACATCCAACACCGCCGCCGCGATTTTTCCCCGCGCCAGCGAATCCACCAGCGCGGATTCGTCCACCGCGTTTCCGCGCCCGACGTTGATAAAAATCGCGTGGGAAGGAAGCGCGTTCAACACATCCGCATTGATGAGTTTATTTGTGTCTTTTGTGCGCGGCAAAACGCAAACGAGGTAATCGAGTCCGCGCGCAAATTCGATCAAATCGCTGCCATGATAATAATTGTCTACGCGCGCGCTGGTCTCGCTTGATTTTGTATATCCGCGCACAGTCATACCGAAATGCTTTGCGGTTTGCGCAAGATGCGCGCCAATGGAACCAACCCCGAGCAAGCCGATTGTTTTTCCGCGCAGCATTCCAATATCGGCGTGATCCCAACGTTTCTCTTTTTGCGCCTGCAAATGAATCCCGATTTTTTTTTCATGATAGAGCAAATGTCCAAATACAAATTCAGACATCAAGCCGCCAAAGACTCCGCGCGCGTTGGTGAGGATGTAATCGCGCCGCAAGGTTGGATCGAGCAGCGGTTCAACGCCCGCCCAGGTAGACTGCGCCCATTTCAGATTCGGCAGCGCGGACAAATTCCGCTGAATCAATTTGGGCGTTCCGAAGACAATCTCGCAGTCCGCTTCGGGCTGTGAAATCAATTCGAGGTCAGGCAGGTTTTCTTTTTGAATCAACGCGCGATATTCGTCCGCGTCTTCAGCAAGGATGAGCAGTTTATTCATAAGTCTCCTTAAACAAAACACACCCGGCTCGAGGGTGTGTTTTTCTTACAGCGGGGAGGGCGGGATTCGAACCCGCGACCGGGTTTAACCCCGGCACTCACTTAGCAGGCGAGCCCATTCAGCCACTCTGGCACCTCCCCATTGGTCAATTTACGATTGACATTGAAATTTTATCATACAATTCAAAAACGTAAACTGTGAGCGGAGGGAGTGGGATTCGAACCCACGTTGGTGTGACCCAAACATGTTTTCAAGACATGCGCCTTCAGCCGCTCGGCCATCCCTCCAGACGTGCGCCAGTTTTTTTGAAGCGCGTGCGATTTTACCATAATATCAAAACATGGGATGAAATATATCAGAAAAAAATTGCGGGCGTAATGCAAATTACTTAAGCCAGCGTTGGGCGGGTACAATAAGAAAGCCATTCGGATATGCCAAAGGAGTTTTACATGAATGTTGCAAACCTTAAAAAGAATTTTCAGCCAGCCTTGCTGTTGCCCGGCATCAGCGCGGGATTGATCAACGCAGTCATCATGATCAGCGTGGAAATTTCATTTGCCGCGCTAATCTTTTCCGGGGATTTGCAGCAATTCCTTCCGCGCGGAATTGGCATCATGCTGTTGGGGACTTTTTTCATCAGCGTCATTATTTCACTAACGTCGTCGCTGGTTGGCATGGTCGGCGTGCCGCAAGATACGCCCGCGGCGCTCATGGCGCTGGTCACGGCAGGAATCGCGGCAACGCTCAAAGGGCAAAATCCCGAGGTGATTTATTCCACAGCGGTTGGCGCAATCATATTCACGTCGCTGCTTACGGCGCTTCTTTTTATTGCGTTGGGATGGTTCAAAGCAAGCGCGTTCGTGCGCTATATTCCATATCCCGTTGTCGGCGGTTTTTTGGCTGGCACAGGCTATTTATTAACCAAAGGCGCAATGGGCGTCATGGTAAACCTCCCATTGACCATGACAAACCTTCCGCAGTTTTTTTCAGCAAACATTTTGGCGAGCTGGTTGCCAGGCGTTCTATTCGGTTTGACCTTGTTCATGGTCTTGCGTCGTTACAACCATTTCTTGATTATGCCGGGCGCGGTTGTTCTGGCAATTGCGGCTTTCTATGTATATATTTTTGCGTCTGGAATTTCGGTTCAAGAGGCAAGCGCAAACGGCTGGCTTTTGGGACCTTTCCCCGAAGGCGGGTTATTCAAACCGTTCACATTGGACAACCTTGCCATGGTGCAGTGGAGTGCAATCTTCGGTCACTTTGACACGTTTATCACCTTGTTTGGGTTAAGCGTCATTTCGCTTTTACTCAACGCCAGCGGGTTGGAAGTAATCTATAAAAAAGATATAGACCTTGACCGCGAGTTGATTTCGGCGGGCGGCGCAACTTTGGCGGGCGGTCTGGTGGGATGTATCGTCGGATATCAAACGCTGGGACTTTCCGCGCTGGCGAAACGATTCGAGGTCAACAGCAGGCTCGTGGGCGTATTCACCGGCGCGCTGAGTGGACTCGCGCTTTTCTTCGGCGCGTCTGTGCTTTCCTATTTTCCGCGCCCCGTTCTAGGCGGCATGTTATTTATGGTGGGCGTTTCTTTCATGGCTGAATGGCTGATTGATTATTACAAATTATTGCCGCGCATGGATTACCTGCTGATTTGGGTGATGCTTGTCATCATCGAAGTATTCGGTTTTTTGCAGGCAATTGGCGCGGGAATCGTCATTGCGGCTTTGCTGTTCGTAATCAGTTACGGAAGCGCGAGCGTCATCAAAGACACGTTATCCGGCGACTCTTTCCACAGTCAGGTGGCGCGCTCTAAAAAACATAAGGAAAAGTTGACAGAAAAAGGCGCGCAGATTCACATCCTGCGTTTGCAGGGATATATCTTTTTCGGCTCGATTCAGCGCGTGCTGCAAAACATCCGCGCGCGCATGTCCACAAAAGACGCGCAGCCGTTGAAATATCTTGTGCTGGATTTCAAGCGCGTACAGCGTCTCGACTCTTCCGCTGTGTTTGGCATTGCGCGCCTTAAGCAATTGATTGACGCAAACGAGATTGCAATGACGTGGACGAATCTATCGAAGGAAGTGCGCGGACAAATGCAAAACGGCGGATTAATCAAAGATGAAGGCGAGACATTCTCCATTCACTCCGCGTTGGATTATGGCGTTGAGTGGTGCGAAAATAAATTGCTTGATGATGCAAAAGAGAATAAAGTTGATTTTGTAGACAACATCATGGCATACATGAGTCATTCGTTTCCGGGCTTGAAGCGCGTAACGCAATACATCGAGCATGAGACGATTCAAGCGGGCGAGTATTTAATTCGACAAGGTGAAGCCTCTAACGACATGTTCTTCATCGAATCTGGTTTGGTCACGGTTGAGTTCGAAGCGTCGAATGGGGAAAAAACACGCCTGCGCAGCGTGGAAGGCGGCGCGACAGTTGGCGAGATCGGATTTTATCTCGGCGGTTTACGCTCCGCTTCGGTGCGCGCGGAAAAGACCAGCGTCTTTTATCGCGTCACGACAAAAGCCATGAACAAGATTGAACAGGATGACCCCGCGATTGCGTCCAGTCTGCATGAATGGCTGGGACATTTGCTTGCAGAGCGTCTCGCGGATAATAACCGCATCATCGAGTTGCTTTTGGATTAATGAAACTAGGTGGTAAAATCAAAATATCATCACGTTCAGCAAGCGGCGAAGTTGGTGTAACTCCAACACTGTCGCGCAACTGTGAAGCGTAGGTCACGTTTGAAACGTGACCCTACCCAAGTCAGGTCGCCCGTTGCTGCTCGGTTCTACCACACTCTCGCGGAAGGAGGTGGAGGACAATCACTCGGATTGCCCCTCACCTCCCCAGCCAAGGCTGGGGATTTTGATTCCTATTTTTGGAGAACATCAATGTTTCGTAAAATTTTCCTTTTGACAATATTTAGCGCGCTGATTCTCTCCGCGTGTGGGACTGCGCCCGCGCCGGCAGAATCCACCGCGAACCCCGAAGCCTCCGCGCAAATCACATTCACCGATGAATTTGGAAACACAGTCACCTTGAACAGCGCAGCGCAGCGGATTGTCTCGCTCGCGCCCTCTGTGACCGAGTCCCTGTTTGCCATCGGCGCGGGCGGACAAGTGGTCGGGCGCACCGATTATTGCGACTACCCGCAAGAGACAAAAGAAATTCCAAGCATTGGCGGTTTTTCCGCCTCCGCGATGAGCATGGAAGCCATCATCGCGCTGGAGCCTGACCTTGTCATCGGCGGCTCAAACCTTCAAGGGGAAATTATCAAGGCGCTGAGAGATGCGGGCATTCCGGCTTTTATCAGCAACCCCGCAAGCCTGAACGAAATCATGGACGCGCTGATTCTATACGGTCAAGTCACAGGTCACGCGGACGAGGCGCAATCTGTCGCGGATGAGATGAAATCGCGCGTTGATTCCGTCAAAACGAAAGTATCCGCCATCCCAGCCGACCAGCGTCCGAAAGTTTTTTATGAAGTCTGGCATGAGCCGCTGATGTCTGCCAATGGAAAAACAGTGGTGGGCGAATTGATCGAAACAGCGGGCGGCGTGAATATTTTTGCCGACATGCCGGATGAATATCCCACCATCAGCGTCGAGCAGATTGTAGACGTTGACCCGCCATTGATCATCGGACCCAGCAGTCACGGCGACCAAATGACCGCTGAGGTCATCGGCGCGCGCGAAGGCTGGCAGGATTTAAGCGCGGTCAAAAATAACGCCATCTACATCGTGGATGGGAACATCGTCTCACGCTCCAGTCCGCGCATCGTAGATGTGTTGGATGAGTTCGCTAAAATTTTGCACCCTGATTTGTTCAAATAAAACCAATTAAACACAAAGTACACAAGGGTCACGAAGGAAAAAGCCTTTCCCCTTTGTGTACTTTGTGACCTTTGTGTTTGAAAAAATATTTATGTCCCGCACCCGTTGGATTTTTCTCGGATTAATCATCATCCTCATCGTCAGCAGCATTCTCAGTTTGGGAATGGGCGCGGTGAGCATCAGCCCATCCGAAACCATCGCGGCGTTGAGCGGGCATCCTGTCAAAGATTCACACCTCACCATCCTGTGGGATTTTCGCGTCGCGCGCGTTTTGCTCGTCATCCTGTGCGGAGCGTCGCTTGCATCCGCGGGCGCAGCCTTTCAGGGATTGTTCCGCAACCCGCTGGCAGACCCATACATCGTGGGCGCGTCCGGCGGCGCGGCGCTTGGCGCGACCTTATCCGTTGTGATGGGAAAATCCATGCCGATTGGCATTGCAGGATTCTTCGGCGCGTTGGCGGCGGTCATGCTGGTTTATTCCATTGCCGAAGCAAGCAATTACGGCTCGGTGGTTTCACTGCTGCTGGCGGGCGCGGCATTATGCACCATGC
>DZBA01000343.1 GCA_022729775.1 Anaerolinea thermophila
AGGCAATCATGCAGACATCTCCCGATTTACAGAACTTTCATAAAATCGCCTCGCTCTTTACACTGGCGATCATTGCCGCGCTGATTGCCTATCTCTTTTGGGATTTGGCGCTCCCGCGCAAAGATTTCTATAACGAATTATGGGGACCCGCGTATTTGCTGGTGCACGGGCAGAGTCCGTATCACACCGCGCCGCTGAATCCGAACTTGCCTGCCGCATGGCTGCCCATGACCATTGGCTTCTTCTTTCCGCTCGGCTGGATTCCCGAAACACCCGCGCTGCAAGTTTGGTATGCACTCACCATTATCGAATTAGCCATCATCGTCTATCTCGCGCTTGGCGAAAAAATCAACCTGCCAGCCACCATCGCCGCTGCGCTGATGGTCTTCTTCTTCCCGCTGACTCTCAACCACATCAATTTAGGACAATTCTCGGTCACAGCCGCGCTGTGTTGGATATTGGCGATTCAGACCTCCGAGTTCTTAAAGAACTCGGAGGTCTTAGGGAAATGGATTTCCGCTTTCTTGATCGCGCTGGCATTATCCAAACCCCATTTGGGAATCCCCGCGCTGCTGGGCTTTTCCTACCACCATTACGCGGCGCGCGGCGGACTTCGCCCCATGCTTTTGCTTTGGGCGCGAATCGGAATCGCATCCCTACTTTTGTGCCTGCCGCTCTTCATCGCCTACCCAAATTGGATTCCCGATATGATTACGGCAATGAGTCAAAACCCGGCATGGGCATATCCATCCATCTTTGTGTTTTTCAGAAAAACGTTCGGCAACTGGGGGTGGATATTTTGGGTTTTCACTACCTTGCTTGTAGTGATGATTAACTTCCAATTTTGGAAAAGACTCCCCGCTAAAAACGCTTTGTACTGGAGTTTGGCGCTTGCGCCGCTGGTCACGCCCTACGTGGGCAGCTGGGACTTTGTTGTGCTGCTTCCGCTGATGGTCTTTACCTACGCCAATGTAAATTGGAAAAGAAAAACTTTCATCTGGGTTGCCTATGTCATCGCATGGGGCATCATGGCGCGCATCCAAGCCCTGCCAGGGAGTCTCAATTATTACTTCTGGTGGGTTCCATTGTGGTTCATCGGCGCAATGACAATTGCTACTTTCTTTCGTAAATCTGATAATCCGTTTTGGAAATAATAACTTTATAGTTTCTCGCCAAGAATTGACGCAGTTCGGGAAATTCGCGGGAAGTATCCAAACCCGTGACCCAGGGTTTGTCTTCGGATGTGACCTCAACAATGAAGCGCGGTTTTGCATCTTGTAATTCACTCATAAAATCCGCGCGGAGAGATTGAATATACGGGTCGGAAACATGGTGGTAGAAATAAAAATCAAAGACGTAAGAAGTAGCCAGCGGCGCGCGCGTTCTTAACATGGCGAGTAAAGTCCCGCCCGTCCAATCCAGCGGTTGAACGGTATCACCCGCTTGCAAGTTTTCATCGAGGTACGCGGTGATTTCATCCGCGCGGTCATTGATAGGGGAAATGGAAACGCCAATCAACTGCCGCGCAAACGCTGAAGACGGGCGGATATTTGCCACGATGACCGCAAGAAGAATCATCAGCCGCCAGAAGTAGAACTTCTGGACTCCACTCATCACCAACGCCGCCAAAGCCGTAATAAAATAAACGAAGGGGATGTAGTGATAAGTGAAGAATTGCCCCGAAAGCGCGGGATAAATCGCATAACACAAGGCGAGGCTTGCAAGCAGATATGCAGGGCGTTTTTTATCCGCTGGAAGAAAATAAACACCCAACGCGGCGGGAATCAACCAGACCCAATTGCCATCCATAAAGAACAAACGCATGAGGGTAAATTGAATCTTTGCAGATGCGTCTGTCACTTGCAAGTAGCCGTTGATTTGTGAATACAGTCCCCAATAGTTGAGGGCAATATTCATAAAAGGGAGTAATGCGCCTGTCCAAGCAAGCCATAGAATCGCAAGCAAAATTGGAATGAAAAAACCAATTCCGAGGGGGAGGAGAATCAGCGCGGACGCGCGGAGCGGAGACACATTAACTTTATTTGCGGAGTCCAGAAGTTCTACTTCTGAACTTGCCGAACTCCCGCAAGTAGAACTTGCGGACTCCCGTGTCAACTTGGATTGCTTGACCAAATCCGCGAGGTCGAAGAAAAAAATGGGAAGGAGTCCAATCGCGGCGTGGGGTTTGATAATGCTCGCTATGCCGAATAAAATTCCGCTTAAGAATCGAATCCGCCAGTTTGCTTCCCCGCGCAAATTCATCCAAAGAACGATGACGATTAAAAAGAGCAAGAGATATTCGCGCTGCAAAGACATGTACGCGCCGCCTTGCATGTACTTCAAGCCGAAGAGGAAAACGGCGGCAAGCGCGGGGGCTGTCCCGAATTTTTTCATAAATGCGAATGTGAATGACGACAGCGCAATAAAGATGACAATGTCTATGATGCGCAGGGGCAAGTCACGGAAGCCGCTGATCAAACCCAGCGCGGCATAAACCAGAAACGCACCAGGCATTTGAAAGTCGAAGATGTCGCGGTAAGGCATTCGCCCCTGCTGCATGAGGAAAGACTCATAGAGCAGGGGCGCTTCATCCAATGTGATTTGCCAGCGCAACGAATATGCGAGCTGGATAATCAATACGATTCCAAGCAGGGCAAGTAAAACGGTTTGAAAAAGATTCGAATAACGGCGCATTATTTAATTTGGAAGATGGCAACTTTTTCGGTGCGATATATTTCCGCGTATTGCGGCGCATTCTCCAGCGCGAGAATCAATGCGCGGGTGGTGAAGTTTGTATTCGCAAGTCCGCAGTTATTTGTGGCGGGCGCAATGGAGAGATAAACATAATCGAAGGATTTGCCAATCGTTTGCGTTTCGCGCGTGAAGCAATCCAACCCTTCATCCATGCAGGCTTGCAGCGCGTGGGCTTGCATCATGTTTGTTCCAAATTGATTTCCCATCAGCCATTCGGTGCCTTGAATGGTGGTGATGCTTCGCCTTTCGCTCAACGCGGGGAACCATTCAGTGACGGGGTCGCAGAATGCGTTTTGGTCGCCGCTGAGGACGAGGAAGGCGCTTTCCTGTGGCGTGTTTTCATTCACCCATTGCATTGCCGTTCTTTCGGGTTCAGATAAAACTTTGTGGGCGAGATTTAGCCCGTAGTACATTGAGTTGGTAAAAATATAAATTCCCAGCACGATGAACAGCGGCGCGGTTTTCTTGCTCTCAGTCAAGGCAGATATGGCAGGGAGAAGGATTTCCGCGATGAAATATCCCGCCGCCATTGCCAGTGGAATGTTGCCGATGACATGCGCGCTGCGCGGCTGCGCGAGGAATATCGCCACCAACATCAATGGGATGAAATAATTTTTCTTTACCGCCAGTGAAGCAATGCCGAGAATTCCAAGAGTCGCCAACAAACCAAGATACGGCTCTTCGGTCAGAAAAGCGATATTCAAGATTTTGAAGACCGCCAGCAGCGAGTGTGCGCCCGTTTGGGATATGGACTGAAAAGGCGCAAATCCGTGACGGAAAATCACCAGCGCGTACCACCACCCGCCGACGAGAAGTACGCCGAGGGCAATAATGATTCCGCTTAATAAACCTTTCAGCGAGCGCGATTTCATCAGCCAGATATAAACAGCAATGGCGATGGTAAATATCGGCGCTTCGGTGTGACTCA
>DZBA01000344.1 GCA_022729775.1 Anaerolinea thermophila
CTTTTCCCCACAGACCATACCCTTCATTTCTTCTCTTTTCGCGCCGCTCATGTTGTTCGTGGATTTCCTCGACATGCGCGGTTTTTTCTTCGATGGCGGCTTCGAGCCACAGGCGACCTTTCTCTGCTGTGCCGTGACTGCCCGCGCCATACGCGCCAGTTTTTGAATCATCGTCCCAGGGTGGGTTGGCAACCAGTGATCCGCCTTCGATCCAGTCCATATAATAATCTGGTGTGGCGATAAAATCAGTTTCATCTACAACCCGCTGCATTTGACAGAGTTCGGGGCGCAGGTGAAGCATGAAGGACGTTTCTAATTCGCCCGCGTGACCCATCCCGCCGATTTTTGTGGTGCGATATTTTTCCAACGCCGCCGCGCCGATTGTGCCTGACGTGTGCAGAAATGCCGTCGCGCAGAAAATTCTGCGATGGCGTTCGCCCGCGTATTTGACGACGTTCACGAGGAAGGATGTATTCCCGCCGTGTCCGCTCATTAAATAAAAACGATCAAATCCGCGCGCAGCAAGAATATCAATGACCGCAACCCAAAAATCTTCAAAGGCGCGTCCGCCTGCGTTGAGCGTCGCCGCGAAAGAAGCGCGGTGCGTGCTGACGCCATACGGCATGACGGGCATCGTCCAGCAGCGCGCGGGGATTTTCTCCGTTGTGCCTTTTGCAATGGCTTCGATGATGATCGTGTCTACAGAAAGCGTGAGATGAAATCCGTGCTGCTCTGTGTGACCGATGGGAATCAGAATCACTTTACCGCGTTCAGAGTCAGGAGGAAGAAAAGCGCGCGGGGCAAATCTATTCGAATGCGGCTGCCGCAAGATAAACGCGGAATGTGAGCCGATAAACGAAGATTGCGGGTCAAAGCCCTGTGGGGCGAGACAATACACGCGCGTAAATCCATCATCGCGCAGGCTGTCCAGCAGGTTTACAAGATATGGAAGCAAAACCTGCTCCGGCAATTCAAGTCCGCTGCCGCGCCAGCCAAAGGGGAAAGCGGGGAGCAGCCCAGCCTTGAGCGGATTTCCCAATTGGTCGGCAAGCATGTCGAAGTTGTATCCCAACCCAATCGGCAGGATAAGCGGCGTATCGCGTGGAAGTCCCGCGACTGCATCCCAAGTTAATTCGTCGAAGTTGAAGAAAACTGTTTTGCGCGTATCCATGTCATCTCCTTGATTTTTTGAAGTGAGGTAAATTATAAACGGATGTTTCGCTCAAAGGCATGATTGCTGTTTTGCGTTTGCGCTATGCTATAATTTTTCATTATCTTCAGTAAATTCATTTAGGAGCGTTGGCAAAGTGAAATTTTCGCATTTGTTATTCCGCGCAGGATTGGGTTTATGTATAGGCTTGGTTTTTAGTTTTTCTTTTGCCTTGTTTTTTTTCCAGCCTTCAATTTACGAAACAACCCTTGACCGATTCTTTTTAATTGCCATTCCTGCGCTGTCCATTGCATACCTGTTTTATGAGACATATCCTGTGTGGAAAAAGTGGCTGGAGTCCGCGCGGAATATTGTTATTTCACATTATTTGACCGGCTTTCTCTTTAGCGCATTTCTTGTGTATGGGATTGTCGGTTTCTTGGATGAAGCCCTCGCTGCGTCTTTTAGCGTTTTGTTATTCTCTTTTATTTCGATGTTGATGCTCAACCTCGCGGCATATTATCTTGTCCGCCGCGCCCATGCCTCGCTTCGTGTTGGATTTTTGCGCGACCCGCTGAATCTTATACTCAGCCTGATTCTCCCTCTCCTCTTTTTTGTTGTTCTTTTCATCAGCGCGCAATTTCCCTCCATGTTTATTTGGGATTACATAACCATCCCGCGACATCTTTTGGCGATGTATTTAGCATCTGTAATTTTCGTCGGAGTCATCGGAATTGTCGCGTTATATGTTTTCGAATCGCGCGGATATGCTCAAAAAATTCAGGCGACAGGTTTATTTTTGCACATCACCGAAAACCTGCCCGGCTTATATGCAGGCGGCATGTTTTTTGGTGTGAACCTTGTCATTGCGCGCGCGTTAAATCACCCGGCGTTTCGTTACAACAGCGTAGTCTTTGAAACGGACGCGGGTCCCTGGATGACCATTCTCGCCAGCCCTGCAAGCGACGCCATCAACCGCGCGGTGCATCCACTGGCGTTGATTATCGCCCGTCCGCTGATGCGCCTGCTGGGAATGTTCATGGGCGAGCATTGGAATCTTTCCGCGCTTCTGGTCGTTGCCTTTCTCAGCGGACTGTGCGTGTATATGGCGTGGCTTTTTATTAAACGAGCAACAGGCGTGAAGAGTTACGCATTTATCTTTGCGATTTTTCTTGGCTCCACATCCACTCATTTGCTTTTTGGTTCATTGACCGAGAACTATGTTTTCGGCATGACCTCATTGATATTTTTCTTTCTGCTCATTCAGTCAGGTGAAACTCGTCTTTCGAGGCTTGTGCCTGTGGGTGTGATTGTGTTTGGTATTACGGTCACCAATTTGGCGCAGACCGCCATCGGTTTATTTTTCAATAAATTAGGTTTTTGGAAAGTTGTGCGTTATTGTTTCCTTGTTCTCACGCTGGGCGTGACATTGACTGTATTGACCAGCGTCGTTTACCCCAAGAAACTCACTTTTTTCTTTGTCCCCGCTGACCTTTCATTCGAGCGGAACTTTGTCAAACCGACGAGGCAGTCCCCGCTTGCGAGCGCAAAGGAAAAATTGCAAGTCCTCACGCGCACGATGTTCCTGTATCAAGTGGTGGCGCCGGAGCCGTTGGTTGTCATCTCGCAAAAAAAGAGCGACCCTTTTCCTACTGTTGACTTAAAGACCTTTGACTCGCGAGAGCATAAACTTGCATCTTATAAAGACTTTGCAAATATTCCACTGGGGATGTGGTTGATGCTTCTCGCTGGCGCGTTTCTCGCGCTTTGGAAAAATATCCGCGCGTCCAAACATCGTCCGCTGTTGATGGGGCTACTTGGCAGTTTGGGATTTAATTTTCTTATGCACCTTGCGTACGGGACCGAGTTATTTCTCTATACGCCTTATTGGGTGTACGCGCTGGTTTTCTTGGTCGGGCTTGCCTATTCCGAATTTGCGGGCAAAAGGTGGTTTGAATCCCTGCTTGCAGGTTTTATCGTTATACTTATGATTAACAATCTTTGGTTTATCTTTGTGGTGTTGCGCGCGCTTGCGCCATTCTTTGCCGCGTGAAGTTGACTGGCTATGCAACCAACTTCCCCTGTACGAAAAAAATTCGAGGGACTACCTGATTTATGAACGCTTCTATGATTCATCATATTATTTTTGACCTCGGCGGCACGCTGATGCGCGCGCGCAGTGATTGGAAGCCCGTTCACCAACGCGCAGACCAGGCGCTTGCAGATTCGTTACGCGCGTATGATATTTATCTGGATACGAAAGTCTTTCGCGCGCGTTTGCATAAATATTATGAGCAGCGCGATAAAGACTTTGAAGAAACCACCTATCATTTTGTGCTGCGCGAGCTGCTTCGGGAGTTGGGATATATCGAAGTCGCCGAATCCATTTTGCGGTCTGCATTGGACGCGATGTATTCGGTCACGCAGGATAACTGGGGACTTGAAGACGACGCGCTGGCGGCGCTTCAAAAACTAAAATCTGAGCAATGTCATTTGGGAATTTTTTCGAATGCGGGCGATGTTAAAGATGTG
>DZBA01000345.1 GCA_022729775.1 Anaerolinea thermophila
ATTGCCTGAAAATGCCCTTGACATGAGACTTGAAACCTTAACTTGTGAGTGATGATATAACGACTAAAAACAAGGATAGGATTCGAATATGGCAAAGATCATGGTCGTGGATGACGACAAACAAATCACATCGCTATTTGCAAGCTACCTCACATCAGAAGGTCATGAGGTCACTCCGCTTAATCAAAGTTCAAAAGCGATGGAAACCGCGCTTGCAAACAAACCCGACCTTTTCATCTTAGACTTGATGATGCCCGAGCCGGACGGCTTTCAACTATGCCGCCAGCTGCGAAAATTCCCCGCCTTTCTTTTCACTCCCATTTTAATTGTCACCGCGCTAAATGATGAAGACAGCCGCGTCGTCGCCTACGGCGCGGGCGCAAACGATTATCTGGCAAAGCCTTTTTCCATTGACGAACTTGGCAGCCGTGTAAAAAAACTGATCAAGTCATAAAAAAACTGAGGGGCGTCACCCCTCTTGTGTAAATTCCTTTTGCACTACTTCAATATTTGCAGACTTCAAAAAGTTAACCGCATTCTCGTCTGTGCGATATGCCACGCTGTACACAATGCGCGCAATACCCGCGTTGATCAATACTTTTGTGCAATTAATACACGGCAAGTGCGTAACATAACAAGTCGCGCCCTTGGTAGAGATACCGTGCAGCGCAGCTTGAATAATGGCGTTCGTTTCCGCGTGAATTGTGCGCACGCAATGACCATCCACCATCAGATGCCCAACTTCATCGCAATGCTCCTGCCCAGCCGGCGAACCGTTGAACCCAGTGGTGAGAATGCGTTTTTCCAGCACTAGCACGCAACCGACAAAGGCGCGGTCGCAAGTGCTGCGTTCTGATACCGCGTATGCAATCTTCATGAAATAAGAATCCCAATCGGGGCGCATGGTTATTCCTCCTGACACATAAACAACGCCCTAAAAGTAAAAAGTAAAACCTTTAGGGCGTTGTCATGAAATCAATTATCCCTTAAAGAAGTTTGAAATAAAGAACCAAATATTTGCGGGGCGTTCTGCCAAACGGCGCATAAAATAAGGATACCAATGCGTGCCAAAGGGAACGTACACGCGCACGGAATATCCTTCTGATACAAGACTCTCCTGCAAGTCGCGGCGAATTCCATAAAGCATTTGGAACTCCAAACCTTCCTTTGGCAATGCGATTTTTTGCGCGTATTGCTTGGCAAAGGCGATCCGCTTCACATCATGAGTTGCAAGCCCCGGAATGGATGGGAAGCGCCCATCACCCGACAATTTGCTCTGGCTCGCAAGGGATGTATCCATCAAAATTTTTGTGAGCAGGTCGTAATTTGCGTCTACATCGGCTTTGCTGGGAAAGGCTTTATCCGGCGGCTCTTTATACGCGCCCTTGACCAGGCGAATGGTCGTCAGGTCTTGCATCATGCGGCGCGTATCAGCCTCAGCGCGGAAAAGGTAAGACTGCACAGCCATCCCCACATTGGTATAGCCTTTTTCACGCATTGCATAATATAAATTGATGGTCTTATCTGTATAAGGAGTATCTTCAATATCCACCCGGATAAAGGTATTGTTCTGTTTTGCGCGCGCAAGGATTTTTTCCAAATTCTCCGCGCACAGGTTTTCATCCAAGCCAAGCCCGATCTGCGTCAACTTGATGGAGACATTGGCGCGCAGGGTTGGGTCTGCTCCAATTGCATCCAGCGTTGAAAAAATAGCGTCGGCGGCTTGTTGTGCCTCTTCCGGGGTACTCGTATGCTCACCCAAATGATCGAGCGTCGCATTGATTCCCTTTGCATTCAATTCCTTGACAACCCGCACAGCATCTTCAAGCTTAGTGCCTGCAACAAAACGGGAAGCGGTGCGCCACGCAAAACTCCAGCCTGTGACCAGATTTTGCGCCCAAGCAGCTTTAGACAGGTAAATGAGGAAAGAACGAAACATAGGTCCTTCTTTAAATGTGGTATAAGGTGCGCCAGACCAGCTAGCAGGCGTATTCTAGCACAACTTGGGTGTGTTATACTTTTTCGGTGATATTTGTCATTTGGAGGCAGTGTGAGAAATCGTAATACCAACACCATCCTGCGGGCAGTGTCCATTTTGTTTTTAAGCGGAGCGCTCGTCCTTGCCATTATTTCATTGATCGGGTACAGCCGCCAGCGCAACAACTACCCCGCGCGCATGACCATTGCGGGCGTGCCAGTAGGCGGACTTACCCCAGCAGAGGCTTCGCAACGCCTGTTGGAAGTTTATACCTCGCCCGTTGAAGTATTGTACGAAGACGCCACTATTCAGATCGAACCCGGTGTAATCGGCTTTCAACCCGATATTGAAAGTATACTCGCGGCAGCCGACCTTACCCGCACGGGCGGATCTTTTTGGGGCGGATTTTGGGATTACCTTTGGAATCGCAACCCACCCGAGACCGACATTCCGCTCAGCGCGGCTGTGGCGGAAGAACGCCTGCGCGAATATTTGCAAAATGAAATTGCCGCGCGGTATGACCTTCCTGCCGCGCCGGCGCAGCCCATCCCCGGCGGAAGTGATTTTATCCCCGGCACGCCCGGACGCGCGCTTGACATAGACCGCGCCGTCCTGCTCATCAGCGATGCGCTCAAATCGCCGGCGAACCGCTCGGTTGCATTGAGCATCACGCGCAGCACCGCCGCGCGCCCAACCGCTGAAAACCTTGAAATTCTCCTCAAGCAAATTGTGCAGGTCTCAAAGTTTGACGGCTTGCTCGGCTTGTACATGATGGACTTGCAAACCGGGCAAGAGATTCACTTTGGCATTAACAACAAAGAAGAAATTTCTGTTGCGCCGGTGGATATTGCTTTTACTGCTTCCAGCACCATCAAAGTGCCGATTGTCGCTTCTTATTTGATTAATCGCGGCAGCAACCTTGACTCAACCACCGCAGATATCATCTCGCGCGTGCTGGGGAAATCGGACAATTCAGCTACCGACCTTGTGCTTGAACGAATTGACGCGGCGGTTGGTCCACTCATGGTTACGCAAGATATGAAGCGGCTTGGACTAAGCAACACCTTCATCAATGGGTTCTTTTATCTTGGCGCGCCTCCGCTCTCGCCACGCCCCGTCACGCCAGCCAATTCACGCGCGGATATTTTCGCCGACCCCGACCCTTATTCGCAGACCACCGCATCTGAAATGGGATTGCTGCTCGCGGATATTTATCAATGCGCAAAGAATAGCGGCGGCGCATTAATCGCCAGTTTTCCTGACAAAGTTGAACCCAAGACCTGCCAGTTACTGATTGACTTTATGGCGCAAGATAAGCTCGGCTCGCTGATTCAGGGCGGCGTCCCAGATGGCACGCTTGTCCCGCATAAACACGGCTATGTACCTGCTTCTGACGGCGTGGTTCGTGATACAAGCGATGTCGGCATTGTTTACACGCCCGGCGGGGATTTTGTCATTGCCATCTACACCTATCACCCGGTTAACAATATATGGGATGTTACCAACCCCATGATCGCGGATTTAACGAAGGCTGTATATAATTATTTCAATGTTTTATCGCAGTAAAAACAGGTTGTGCTTTAATTTCACCGCCACTATCCGAACTAAACAGTTACTCTCCAGAAAACACAAGGGCGCGCCCCCTACCTTGCGCTTTGGCTCGGTACAAGGCGACATCGGCATAGTTAATAATTTC
>DZBA01000346.1 GCA_022729775.1 Anaerolinea thermophila
ATTTCAAAAGTGACTTTTAGCGGGTTTAGTTTGGGATTACTCATGTTTTCTCCATGCGTGGTTGATATATCTTGCGCCTTCTAGTAATGATGTTTCATCGCCATGTGTCAACGCAATTTGCCGAGCGTGACTTTTAGCAGACATGATTCCGTCATTCTCAACGCGCCATCCGTTTACACTCCGCACACGCTCATGCCATGCTTTTATAAGTCGCGCTGTTTTCTGATGATAGATTGCTTTATCATCCGCAAGTGGAGTAATGGGCTGAGGGATAAGCGGCGTCCATTTCACGCGCAGGGATACCGTTTTTTCATGTGACAAAGAAAAGATGGCGTTTGTCAAACGTTCCCATTCCGCAAAATCCTCATCTGGTCTTTCCCACGAATGCGCGAACATCTGAAAGATTTTGAAATTCTCATGTCCTTGCGCCAGCATAAGTTTGAAATATTCAACGATCTGGGCATCTGTCAAATGTTTGTGTACTTGTTTGCGAGTTGCTTCGGTCAATCCATCCACGCCCACGCGCACCAATTGATTTTTATCAACTGGTATTCCGCCCATCTTGATAATGCGGTCAAGGCGATACGAGCCGAAAGCCTGTCGCATATTACGATTCCTCGCATGTTCAAGAAATTCTGCATAATGCGGAGTGCTGGCTTCGTCGGGCGCAAAAAATACAATCTTGCGCGTGACGGATGTATCGCACGAGTCAATCATTCGCAAAACATCTTCATAGGTACGGTAACGATATGGCATGGAGTGTCCCAACTCGCAGTAATGGCAACTATACGGACATCCACGCGCAACTTCGATATACCACGCCGCCGAAAGCGTGTTCGGGCGATTGAGATATGGAGCATTCTTCGGCAATGGTTTTTCAAAATTTCGCACTGGCAACGGCGCGTCTTTTAGCCACAGCTCAGATACGATAGTGCCTGATAAATCTTTCAGCGCAAGCGCGGTAAATTCTTTTTCGAGCAGGTTGGCGGCGTTCTCAATCCATGTTTCGCCATCACCAAGACAGAGCGCATCTATAAGCGGGATGATAGGGCGTGGATTATTATAGGTGACATGACCGCCAGCCAGTCTAATCTTTCCGTGCTTCGGTGTGGCTTGCAAACGCGGGAAATCTTCTGGATGATGAACGCTAATCAATTCAATATCGTAGTGATAGCGCGGCGTTTCTGGTTGGATGATGTCTACCTTGTGCCCAAGTCGGCGCAATTTATCCATAATATAAAACGCGCCAATAGAGCCTTCTTCTTTATCTCCAGCGGGTTCAATCAAACAAAAATTCATCGTCGTAGCCCTCACGCAATTCTTCCTGACTTGGCAAAAGATAAGTCAGGAATTGATATAGCGGCGACTGTGCAAGCAGACGCGCCCACGCGATAAACTCACTGCAAAATCCAATCCCAACTTTAGCCATGACGGGGACAGGAATATCCAACGTCTCGATACCCGTCCGCCCGATTCCGTTCTTCTGCGCGTCGCGCAATTTCGCCCACATCACAAGGACTTTATCCTTATCGTTTGCGCGGACTTGAAGGTCATCAAAACCCCAAATCCCAAACGGCGTATTATTGACAGGCGAGCGCAAAGAGCCATGTTTTTTGTAGGATGTCGTTACCCATCCCGCCCAATGTTTCGCAGTCGTGCCGCGCAATACTAACTCTCGTATTCGCGCCTTGTTCATCTCGCGGAAAGTCTCGCCATCCGTCCACCAACACGCCATGTATTCAGGTTTCTTTTTACGCTTCTTGGTCTCGCCTGTTTCCGCATCAACGCCATACACGCCAAACATAAACGCATACCAAACATTTACCCCGACTCGTGGAGAGTCGGGGACTGCAAGAAACTGGTCATCGTTGAACGTAGAACCAAGTAATTTTTTACGGGCAATCGTTTCAGTCGCCGCGCCTGTTACACAACAGATACCAGGTTGAGCCGCTTCGGGGAGCGGCTCTTTCTGTTCATTAGTCAGGCACGCGGCAATCAAGTCAGCGGCGTGCATTACGAAATCTCCATCTCTGCCTGCTTTTCTTTCTTGGCTTTTTCAGGCTTCACAAACGCGCCGATCTCTTTCAGATACGCGATAATAACTTCCTTGTTCGCGGCAAGGTGATCATCATAAGGTTGCGCGTCCAGCACAAAATCTTTTTTGTGGATGGGATATTCAATTTCGCACAAGCCGAAACTACGGTTCTTCTTGCCGCCAAAAAATGGCATTTGCTGAATCAATTGCAGACCTTTGCAAAACGCCGCTTTTTCCATATCGCTGATGTGGTTCGACAAGAAGAACCCGCCTTCCAAGACAACGCCCTCGCGCAAGACTTCGGTATTCGCCAGCATGGACGTATTCTCCGAGCCTTCCGCAACTTCGCCGTCTTCCTTCTGCGCCTTGCTGGTGCGGTTTTCGTTGTCGTCGCGCCGCGCCAGATAACGCCAGTCAAACATGCCATTGACCGACTGGTCGCCAGTACCCCACTCGATACAGTTGGGGCGCAGATCGTTGATGGAGATATAAGACTCAATCGGATGTTTCCCAACGCCGCCGAGCATCGAGAAAAACGGGATCATATCGCGCAACTGACGCACGCCATCACTGCGGATTGACCCAGATGCCGCTCCCGTCAAAGTGCGCTCAAATTCTTTGGGGATATATCCATCCTGCATAATGCCGCCGCTATAAAGCAAATGGAAAAACCAATCATCCCAAACAGGGGTTGAGCGAGACGACTTGAAACCGAGCGACTCGGTAAAGTGGTCGGCAAGATAATCACGCATCATGCCGCCGATAGCATTGGCAGAGTAATACGGCAATTCCAACCCGCCGTAAACTTTTGCTCTGCGGAACAGCGTAGCATTGCCCGCTTTGGTATCCGCGCCATGTGTCAACGCCTGCAGGATGGTTGCTTTGATATTGATGTGAAACTTCGGACGCGGCTTCTGCGTGCCTGCAATAATCTCTTTCACTTCATAGGATTCGCAAATCGCGTCAATCAACATTGGCAGGTCGTCTTTGTTTTGTTCCCGCGCCAATCCAATCGGCATACGTGGAAGTTCACGCATCCACTGATGAACAGCCCACGCATCTGGCGCTTTCGCCGCCAGCAAAAGATTTTTGTATTCATCTTCGTTCAGAGACGACGAGCCTAACTGTTGCCCGAAATAATTTAGCGCGGCAAGCAGGCTTGTTTGAGATGACGCAATGCGTAAGCGGTCAGCCCAAAAATCTGACGGATTGCGCTTTACTTTGATGGTCACTGTGCTGATATATGCCGCAATAACGGACGCGGTTTTTGCTACGGTATCATGTGATAGTTTCATTTTGTTATTTTTCCTTTTAGGTTCATGCAGATTTCGGAAAGCAAATAATCTGTTGTTATACTCGCTCAACAAATAACCGCGCCTTTGCATGTTCGGCAATGTGCGGGTAATTTGTGAGCGCGGGACGTTTAGCAAGGCGGCGATTTTGCCCGCCCGAATGCCAGGGTTATCGAGTACCGCGCCATAAATGGCTGTGACAATCTCCAAGTTACCTATCCTTTCACAAGCAAGCGGCTAACGGTCTGCTTTACCTGCGCGGGCAGATAACACAGAACAAAATTTATTCAAATAACGTATTTTGA
>DZBA01000347.1 GCA_022729775.1 Anaerolinea thermophila
TCATCACTTCCTGTATCTTTTGCTGAATAACCTTCTTTTCTTCCCACTTGGCTTTCACAACCATTGAACCAAACAAATCTCCTTTTTTTTGATCTGTTGGCATCTTCACCATGGGTGTTATTGTCCAATTATCTCTCCCATCTTTCATATCTCCCGTCCCTCTCAAAAAATCTTTAGAAAAATTATCTGCTCCATCCTCTCCTGTTAAAAGTTCGCCATCTGTTATCATTACACCTATCAACTCTCCGCTTGGTGTATTAAATCTCCACACCATTGCTAGCAATTTATCTGCTGTCCACCCCTGTTCTATTGCCTTATCATGTATTCTTTTTGGTATCATTTTCTCTACATGGGTAAGCATCACCGCCTCATACGTCATCGGCAATTGATTTGCCTTCACCTCTTTATCCACATACGGTCTCATTCCTACTGCTTCATAACTGTTTGTTTCCGCCCAAAACCCAGTCACCAGCGCATCCGAGGGGAAGGGAATTGGGTCGCCCAGTTTCGAGGCTTCGATAATGTATTTCGGTGTAAGGGAGCATCCCGCAGCCGCCTCCCATGCCTCCACGTCCAGTTGGGGGAGGTTTTTATAGGTCTTTTCGTTAAATGGCACGGTCTCGATGGGGGGAGTCAGTTTGGGCGTCGCCGTCTCGGTGGGGACGAGAGTGGGTGTAGAGGTTAAAGTAGGCGCGGATGTAGATGTCGGCTGCCAAGTGACAGTCACTTCGGAAGTGACTGTCACTTGAATCGGCGCGGGAGTCGCGCAGGCGGTTAATATCAAAGCCAAAATGGGGAGAAGAATTTTTTTCATGGGCGTTTCCTTTCCTGCCGATATTGTATCAAACGACAAAGCGTCACTCCTGAAATGTTAAGCGGTATAATCCCGCAAGAGGTATCCCATGACTATTTTATCTATAGAAGACAAACGCACAAAAGACTTAATCAAGCAAGCGTTACTCGAATTATTCGAGGAACGCCGCGATTTGTTCTACGCGTTGTTTGAAGAAGTGTTCGAGGATGTCGGTTTAGCCAATGCCATGCGCGAAGGTGAAAACAGCGCGGTTATCAGCGAGCAGGAAGTGATGAAGGCATTGGGGGCATAACATGGAACTTGAATTCCGCGACAGCTTTCTAAAAGACGTCACTCGTATTAAAGACAAGGCGATCAAAAAGAAAATTGCCGCAACAATTACAGAGGCAAAGTCTGTTGCCGCGCTGTCCGACCTTCGGCAGGTGAAGAAAATGGAAGGCAGCGACACATACTATCGCGTCCGTATCGGGGATTATCGAATCGGATTCAAACTTCAAGGTAAAACATTGGTTTTTCTACGCTGTCTTCACCGCAAAGATATATATCGCTACTTCCCGTAAGAACACGCAATAAATTTTCTTCCCAATACAGCGCTTACTTCGACGGTGGGTATTTGCTCAAATCCACCACGCCAACAAAGGGCAGGTTGCGGTAATACTCATCGAGGTCGAGTCCGTAGCCGAAGACAAATTTATTGGGGATGGAAAATCCGAGGTAATCAATGGGGACGTGCGTTTCGCGGCGTTCGGGTTTATCGAGCAGGGCGCAGACTTTGAGCGACTTGGGTTCACGCGTTTTGAGCATGTTCAACACGGCGGCGATGGTATGTCCGCTATCAATGATGTCTTCGACGAGCAGGACGTGTAATCCGCGAATATCCATTTTCAAATCGAGCGTTACGCGGGCAGAGCCAGTGGATTCGCGCGCGCCAACTCCATAAGAGGCGACCGCCATAAAATCCATCCTGTGAGGGGTGGTTATGCTGCGGCTAAGGTCCACCATGAACGGAACACCGCCGCGCAAAATGCAGATGAGCAGCAGGTCGCCATCGGGATAATCCGCGCTAATTTGCGCGCCAAGTTCCTTCACGCGCGCCTGTAGCGGCTCAGATTCGATTAACACTTCCGCGAGTACGTCTTGATAGTTTTGCATGTGATTAGTCCTTTAGTCTGGTAGTCGAATAATATGACGGTCAAATAATTAGTGCGGGACTTCGCCCCACTAGCGCGGGACTTCGTGATGTCTTCTGCATCGCGCTTCATATAATTCCGACGCGCCCACGATCACAACGGGGTCATCATACCGCGCGGGCTTGCCATTGACCAGCCTTTGCGTGCGCGAAGCCTCATCCCCACAGGTCATACAAATCGCGTGAAGTTTCGAGACATGTTCCGCTTCTGCCATGAGCGCAGGCATGGAGCCAAACGGCTCGCCGCGAAAATCCGTGTCGAGTCCCGCGACGATGACGCGCACGCCGCGCTTTGCCAAATCGCGCGCGATAGAGACAACTTCGGGGTCGAGAAATTGCGCTTCGTCAATCCCAACGACGGTTGTATCCTTGTCAATTTTTGCGCGGATGTCGGCAGCGGTTTCAACGGGAATCGCATCGTAGGTGGAGCCTGCGTGTGAAGCGACCTTTTCCACCGCGTAACGAATGTCAATGGCGGGTTTGAAGACTTGTACTTTTTGTTTTGCGATGGTGGCGCGGACAAGCCTTCTGATGAGTTCATCGGTTTTCCCGCTGAACATCGAGCCGCAGACAACCTCAATAGAACCGTGTGTGTGACGCATGAATGCTCCAAAATAAGTTATACCCATCATGGTCGCAAATTGCGCCTTTTTAGAAACGTGAAAGCACAATTTGAGACCGAGGATATTATACAAAAAACAGGCAGACGCTTTTGCATCTGCCTGTTAGTTTAACTGATAAAGATTTCCTTGACAAAGTACCGAAGGAAAAATTCCTATTCGCCTGCTTGAGGCGCTTCGGGGGTTTCCACTGCCTTGACGACGGGTTCTGTAAATTCGACGCCCATCGCGCGCAGTTTCTTCTTGGCAGCTGTCAACGCAGACTGACCAAAGCCGGAAATTCCAGAGAGCGCTTCTTGTCCTGCTTCGATCTTTTCAACGAGCTGACCGATGGACAACACGCCAGCCTTCTTGAGCGCATCCGCAGCGCGCGGAGTCAAAGCCAAATCGTCTACTGAGCGATTGGTAACATTCAGGCTGTCTTCCTTCGCCTTCTGCTGTTCGACATAGGATTGGCGCGCGGAAAGTTTCTTATAGAAGCGATCTACCTGACCTTCAACATCCAACATGCGCGCAGCTTCACCGGTGAAAAACGGGTGGCAGTTCGAGCAAACATCAAGACGGAGTTCCTTCTTGGTGGAGATGGTTATCCATGTCTTGCCGCAGGAAGCGCAGGTGACTTTTGTGTCGTAAGTTGTGGGGTGAATATCTGATCTCATTTTATTCTGCCTCGACAGGGACGATGTTCACGCGCTTGCGTCCATGCACAACATCGAACATCACAACGCCATCCGCAATTGCGAACAGGGTGTAATCTTTGCCAACCGAAACATTCAAGCCCGGCTTGATCTTGGTGCCGTGCTGGCGGACAAGGACATTGCCCGAAAGTACAAATTGACCGGCGTAACGTTTGACGCCCAAACGCTGGGAGTTACTGTCACGACCGTTGCGGGTTGATCCGCCTCCAGTTTTATGTGCCATTTCTACCTCTTACTTTCCATTATGCCATACCGATGAAATCAATCATCAGGCGCGTATAAAAGTGGCGGTGTCCGCCTTTGACGC
>DZBA01000348.1 GCA_022729775.1 Anaerolinea thermophila
CCAAATACGGTTTGCCTGTGTATTATCTGCTCTTGTTCGCGGAGGCGAGTTCCAACCTTGCGCGCATGGACGGCACGCGCTTTGGCTTGTCTGTCTCTGAAGGCGCGGAAAGCGTGGTGGATATTTATCTCAAGACTCGTCACGAAGGTTTTGGCGACGAGGTCAAGCGCAGAATTATGCTCGGCGCGTATGCCTTGTCCGCGGGATATTACGACGCGTATTATTTAAAGGCGCAGAAAGTCCGCACGCTGTTGCGCCGCGACTTTGAAAACGCGCTCTCACAAGTAGATGTCTTGCTCGCGCCGACCTGTCCCACCACGGCGTTCAAACTCGGCGAGAAAACTAGCGACCCGCTGGAGATGTATCTCTCGGATATTTATGTCGTGTCTACCAATCCTGCGGGCGTTCCCGCGTTGGCGCTGCCTGCTGGATTTTCAAAGGACATGCCCGTTGGAATGCAACTCATCGGCAAACATCTCGACGAGCAAACTTTATTCCAAGTCGGACATGCGTATCAGCAAGTGACCGATTGGCATAAACAATTCCCTAATCTCTAATCTCTAACCTCTAACCACTATGAAATATGAACCCGTAATCGGACTTGAAATTCACGCGGAGTTGCTGACCAACTCCAAAGCATTTTGCTCCTGCTCGGCGGATTATTCTTCCGCGCCCGAAGCGAACACCAACATTTGTCCCGTGTGTACGGGGCTGCCTGGCGCGCTGCCTGTCCTCAACAAAAAAGCCGTTGAACTCTCCGCGCTGGTCGCGCTTGCGCTCAATTGTTCCATCAATCATCTCAATACTTTTGCGCGCAAAAATTATTATTACCCCGACCTGCCGAAAGGCTATCAAATTTCACAGTATGAATTGCCCATCGGTGAAAAAGGCGCGCTCAAAATTTTAGATGACTCGTTGACCGTGAGAGTCCGCCGCACACATTTGGAAGAAGACACCGCGAAACTCGCGCACGAAAAAGGCGCCGCGCTGGTGGACTTTAACCGCGCGGGAGTCCCGCTGCTCGAAATTGTCTCTGAACCCGATATGAGAAACGCGGAGCAGGCGCTCGACTACGCCACAAAAATCCGCGCGATTTTGCGCTATCTTGGCGTCAACAGCGGCGACATGGAAAAGGGCGTCATTCGCTTCGAGGCGAATGTCTCCGTGCGACCTGTGGGCAGCGATGAACTGCGCACGCGCACTGAAATCAAAAACCTGAACAGTTTCCGCGCGCTGACCCGTTCCATTGAATACGAGATTCAACGCCAGAGCAAAGTCTATGATGAGGGCGGAACGGTTGTGCAGGAGACTCTCGGCTGGGATGATGTGCGTGGCGTGACCGTCTCTCAGCGCGGAAAAGAAGACGCCCACGATTATCGCTACTTCCCCGAGCCAGACCTTCCTCCGCTGAAAGTGGATTCGGCGTGGGTGGAAAATATCCGCGCGCAGCTGCCCGAACTGCCCGAAGCGAAAACTTCGCGCTTCGTGAATCAATTCGAGTTAAAGGAAAATGACGCGCGTTTTCTCACAGTTGAAAAAGCGCTGGCAGATTACTTCGAGGCGGTGGTCGCAAAATCCAAGAGTCCCGCAAAGGCGATTCATTCATGGATTGCGGGTGAATTCATGCGTTACTTGAACGATAATGGCATTGAGATTCAAAATGTCGCACTCGCGCCTGAATCGTTTGCCAAGTTGATTGACATGGTGACGGATAAAACCATCGGCGCGAGCGCGGCAAAGACCGTGTTGATTGAATTATTCACAAATGGCGGCGACCCCGCGCAAATTGTCAAAGATAAAAACCTCGCGCAGATGTCCGATGTCGGCGCGATTCAGGAATTGGTGACGAAGATTTTGAACGACAACCCGAAGGAAGTCGAGCAATATCTCAGCGGAAAAGATACACTCTTTCAATGGTTCATGGGACAGGTCGCCCGCGCAACGAAGGGTAAGGCTGACCCGAACGTGGCGAAGGAGTTGATGGTTAAAGGATTGGAAGAACGAGGGAAGTAATGTTCAGACCTCCGAAGTCTGTAAGACTTCGGAGGTCTCTTGTAATATAATAGGAAAAATCAAATTACCAGAGGAAACCTCATGGCAGACCATATCAGCGTTACGCAAATTTCAAATTACATTGGACAGGATATTGTTCTCAAAGGGTGGCTTTACAACCGCACCGATAAAGGCAAACTTGCGTTTTTACTCGTCCGCGATGGGACGGGTTTTGTGCAGTGTGTTGCCTTCAAAGGCGACCTGACGCCCGAACTCTTCGATACCATTACGCACCTGCCGCAGGAAAGTTCCATCATCATCACGGGTTCTGTCCGCGAAGATAAGCGCGCGCCCGGCATCCCCGGCGGATTTGAAGTCGGCATCAAGGATTTGCAGGTTGTCCAATCTGCTGACCTCGATTACCCGATGGCGCTCAAAGATCATGGCGTAGACTTTGCGCTCGACCACCGTCACTTGTGGATTCGGATGCAAAGTCAGTGGGCGATTTTGCGCGTCCGCGCAACGGTCATGGCTGCCACGCGCGAATGGCTCGATAACAATGGCTTTATCGCGATGGACACGCCCATCATCACGCCTGCCGCGGCGGAAGGCACAACCACGCTCTTTGAAACGGAATATTTCGACGAGGGCAAAGCCTATCTCGCGCAGACAGGGCAACTTTATAACGAAGCCAACATTTTTGCATTTGGAAAAGTCTACTGTTTCGGTCCGACCTTCCGCGCGGAAAAATCCAAGACGCGCCGCCACTTAACCGAATTTTGGATGCTCGAACCTGAGATCGCGTTCTGCGATCTGGACGGTTTGATGGAAGTCGAAGAACAGTTGATCTCGCACATCGCCGCGCGTGTACTGCGCGACCGCAGCGCGGAGTTGAAATTCCTCGGGCGTGATTTGTCCAAACTCGAAAATATCAAAGCGCCGTTCCCGCGCATGTCCTATGATGACGCGGCAAAATATCTCATCGAATTGTATGAAAAAGAAACCGACCCTGAAAAGAAAGATTTATTGAAATTTGAATGGGGCATGGACTTTGGCGCGCCGCATGAAACCGAGTTGACCAAACTGTATGATAAGCCTGTTTTTGTTTATGGTTATCCGAGCGCGGTCAAAGCCTTTTATATGGAGCCATGGCCCGGGCGCCCGGAAGTATGCAAGAGCGTGGATTTGCTCGCGCCCGAAGGCTACGGTGAAATCTGCGGCGGCTCGGAGCGCATGAGCAGCCACGAAAACCTGCTGGCAAGAATCCACAAAGAAGGTCTGCCCGAGGAAGCCTTCCAATGGTATTTGGACTTGCGCAAGTATGGCTCTGTTCCGCACTCTGGCTTTGGTATGGGGACCGAGCGCGTCACCACCTGGATGTGCGGCACGGAACATGTCCGCGAGGCGATTGCATTTCCGCGCACCATCAAGCGCGTCTATCCGTAGTAGTAAACATTGGCAATTAAAAAGACTCTGGTTTTCGCCAGAGTCTTTTTGTATCTACGCATCTATTAACCCTAGCACAAATCATGTTGAAAATCAACCTTTGTTTGCAAAACTGAAATAAAAAGAATTTAATTTGGCTCTCTGGGAATTGCCGTGATGCTCGGCTGGATTGCCAAATCCAGCCGTC
>DZBA01000349.1 GCA_022729775.1 Anaerolinea thermophila
TTTTGATTCAAAAGTCGGGAAATTTTTGAATCCGGTTGTCACTTATTGGGTTGTAACGCATCCAAAGAATGGTATTATGATTCGATAAAGTAAGCATACTCTGGGAATAAGGCGTATATGCTGTCTTATTGCTGGATGAAATCAAGCGAGATTCACCTCAAACAGGAACATAAACATGTCAGAAAAACACGTAAAAGTATTAGTATTGGGCGCGGGACCGGCAGGATTGGCAGCGGCGTTGTACGCAGCGCGCGCGGAGTTGAATCCCGTTGTGTTGACGGGAATGCAGCTGGGCGGTCAAGCCGCGTTGACGCACCTCATCGAGAATTATCCCGGCTTCCCCGAAGGAGTCGGCGGCGCGCAGTTGGGCGAGCTCTTCCAAAAGCAAGCGGAGCATTTCGGCGCGAAGGTTGAATTCGATATGGCGCATGAAGTGGATTTATCCAAACGCCCATTTACCGTTAAAGCGGACAGCGGCGAGTATAAAGCCGATACGCTGATCATCTCCACCGGCGCAAACGCCCTGCATTTGAATGTCCCCGGCGAAGTGGAAATGACCGGGCGCGGCGTTTCTTATTGCGCCACCTGCGATGGCTGGTTCTTCAAAGACAAAAAGGTTGTGGTGGTGGGCGGCGGCGACAGCGCATTTGAAGAGGCATTATTCATCACGCGCTATGCTTCTTCTGTGACGTTGATTCATCGCCGCGACGAATTCCGCGCGGGCGCGATTCTGCAAAAACGCGCGAAGGAACATCCCAAGATGAATTTCACCTTGAATACCGTCGTTACCGAAATCGTCGGCAAAGAAGCGGTGAAAGCTTTAAAATTGAAGAACGTCAAGACCGGCGAAGAATCTACTTTTGAAACAGATGGTTTGTTTATTTTTGTGGGTCATACGCCAAACACGCAAATGTTCAAAGGTCAACTCGAAATGAGCGACCTCGGTTTCATCAAGGTCAACGATAAAATGGAGACGAGCGTGCCGGGCGTATACGCCGCAGGTGAAGCAGCTGACCCGCACTTCAAGCAGGTGGTCACATCCGCAGGGATGGGCGCGGCAGCCGCCATTCAAGCAACCCGATTCCTTGAAGCAGAAGAGTCGTAGTAGAACCAATGAAAGGGACTCCCGCAAAAGTGCGGGAAGTCCCTTTTTTATTCCCGTCAAGTTACGCCCAAAAAAGTGACATTTTGTACTTTTGACAGCATATACTTTGAGATAGAATTATTTTTCAAGAACATAAGGTAAACATAGTTACCTATAAAATTCAAAAACTTGGAGGCAGAAAATGAAAAAAGTATCCATCATCGGAGCCGGTAACACAGGCGCAACCGCAGCCCACTGGCTTGCTGAACGCGAAATTGCAGACGTTGTCTTGGTGGACGTGGTCGAAGGAATGCCGCAGGGAAAAAGCCTGGACATGCTCGAAGCAATGCCCATTATCGGTAAAGACTCGAAAATTGTCGGAACGAACAACTACGCCGACACCAAAGATTCGGACATCATCATCATCACTGCGGGCGTGGCGCGCAAACCCGGCATGAGCCGCGATGACCTGCTCACCACCAACGCAAATATCGTGGGGACTGCCGCCACCGAGACATTGAAATATTCTCCCAACGCCATTTACATTGTATTGACCAACCCGCTCGACACGATGACTTATTTAACGTTAAAGAAGACCGGGCTTCCGCGCGAGCGCGTCATCGGTCAGGCAGGCATTTTAGATTCAGCGCGTATGCGCGCCTTTGTCGCCATGGAAACCGGCGTGAGTGTCGAAAATATCCAATGCTATGTTTTGGGCGGACACGGCGACGAGATGGTTCCGCTCACCCGCCACTCGAACATCGCCGGTGTTCCGTTGAAGGAATACATCCCCGCGGATAAACTCGAAGCGATTGTGAATCGCACGCGCAAAGGCGGCGGCGAAATCGTCAACCTGCTGAAGACTGGCTCCGCGTACTATGCGCCCTCCCTCGCCTGCGTGCAAATGGCAGAGGCGATTCTCAAAGACAAGAAGTTGATTGTGCCTTGCGCCGCTCACATGGAAGGCGAATACGGCTTGAGCGATATGTACTTTGGCGTGCCGGTCATGCTTGGCGCGGGCGGCATGGAAAAAATCATCGAATATAAATTCGACGATGAAGAAAAAGCCATGTTCGAAAAATCTGCGGCTTCCGTGAAGGAAACGCATGAGGCGTTGAAGAAATTGGTCACGTTATAAACGTACAAATGTAAACAGGTAAACACGAAAACATGTTCATTTGTGTACCTGTCTACTTGTATACCTGTTTACCTACACAAGGAGCATTTCACATGATTATCCAAGACAAAATTCAAGCCCAGCTGCCCGAATGGCGCGAACGAATCAAAAAACTTGCAAAAGAACATTCCGAAGTCAAAGTGGCGGAAGTCAACGTTGGTCAAATTGTCGGCGGTATGCGCGATATCAAATCACTGCTCACCGATGTTTCATTCGTTGACCCCGCGGAAGGCATCCGCTTCCGCGGCATGTCCATCCCCGAAGTGCTTGCCGCGCTGCCTAAACCCGATGGCGCGGAAATGCCCTATGTCGGCGGCTTGTTCTATCTTTTAATGGTTGGCGAAGTCCCCACAAAAGAACAGGCTGAAGAAGTGGAAGCCGAATGGGTCAAACGCTGTCATGTTCCGCAGCATGTGTTCGATATGCTGCGCGCCATGCCAAAAGACACACACCCGATGACCCTCTTCGTGCTTGCGATTCAATCGCTCGAAGGTCAATCAGAGTTCGCGCGCAAATATCAAGAAGGCATGAAGAAAGACGAATACTGGATTGCCGCGCTCGAAGATTCCATGAACCTGACCGCGGAACTGGGACTCGTCGCCGCGTTTATCTACAACCTGAAATACAAAGACGGCAAACAGCCGGAGATCGACCCCAGCCTCGATTACGGCGCGAACTTTGCCAAGATGCTCGGCGTTGAAGACCAAAAAGGATACGCCGACCTCGCGCGTTTGTATTTCATCCTCCACTCTGATCACGAATCCGGCAACGTCAGCGCGCACGCGACTCACCTCGTTGGTTCATCCCTCGCGGATATTTACTACGCCTTCTCTGCCGGCATGTGCGGACTTGCAGGTCCCCTGCACGGACTTGCCAATCAAGAATGTTTGGGCTGGCTGCTCGATGTATACAAAAAATTCGGCGGCGTTCCCGCGCGCGATGATTTGTATAAATTCGCATGGGATACGCTCAACGGCGGCAAGGTCATCCCCGGATATGGTCACGCGGTTTTGCGCGTTCCCGATCCGCGCTTCACCGCGCAGATGGAATTTGCCAAGAAAAATTTCCCGCAGGACGATCTCGTTCGCCTCGCGGATATGGTCTTCGATGTCGTTCCCGATGTGCTGAAAGAACAAGGCAAGGCGAAGAATCCTGCGCCAAACGTAGATGCCATCAGCGGCACGCTCCAATATTATTACGGCGTGCGCGAATTTGATTTCTACACCGTGTTGTTCGGCGTTGGACGCGCGCTCGGCGTGACCGCCAACTATGTGTGGGCGCGCGCGTTGGGTCAGCCCCTCGAACGTCCGAAGTCGCTCACAACCAAGATGTTGGAAGACATCGTCGCAAAAGCAGC
>DZBA01000046.1 GCA_022729775.1 Anaerolinea thermophila
GTCACGGACAAGCCTCGACTCGGCTTGCCAAACGGCTTCAAAGCCTTTCTCTTCCGCATATCTGGCATAATCCAGCCCATCGCGGAGGTCGTGCGAATCTTGCAAATAAAGGGCAACACGCTCAGTCATGGTTTTCTCCTTAAAGTGAATGATTTGTTGATTCAAAACAAAGCGGCATTAAACCACTTGCTACTTTCTATTTTTTTGCGCTCTACAACTACACCTTAACAATATCCAAATCTTGCACCATTTCCAAATCTTCCGGGAGGTCAAGGTCAAGTCCCAGCGAAAAAGATTTCACGATTTCCAAATGCGCGCCGACGCTCTTCGCGCGTTCGCAGTGACGTTGAAATGATCCCTCGCCATAATCATATTCGATAATGCCCGCGGGAATGGTCAACAAAGCATTGGTTCCATTATCCCGACGGTCTGGCGCAATCACCACAACAGGCAAATTGTTAACTGAGCGCGCCACCAATGACAACACATCATCGCGCTGAAGCAAAGGCAGGTCAGCGGGAAGAATCAAGACGCCCTGCGTTGTGTGGTTTAGTTGAGAGATAATCGTCGCGCGTTCCAATGCGGTATTCAAATGCGGCTGCCCGTCTTCCTGCACTGTTTTTGCGTCGTAACTACGCGCAATCGCCAGCGCGTGTGGGTCGCGGCTTACAACCAAAACCTGCATCCATTCACTTAATGTCGAAAGCACAGAAAGTGTATGTTTCAATAAATTACTGTTCAATTCGGCTCGTTGATCTTCTGTCAGCACACCTGCTAAACGGGACTTTCCCCGCCGCAAGGGTTTTACAGGCACGATTGCCCAAATGGTCATGGTTATAAGCTCCGAATAAAGTTTAGCACATCTTGAGCGAGTCGCGCGCGATCTGTATAGTCATTCATCAACGTATTTGCGACCAACGTCTTCACGCTCACCTGACTCGACAACGACTCATCTACCGCGTCCAAAACAAATCCGCGCAGCAGACCGCTATAGTGTTTTTCAACCGCCAACGCGGATGGCTCGATTCCCAATTCTTCATACATTTTTGCAGCGGGTCCTTTCACTGTCTTTCCGCCAATAATCGGCGAGACAGCAACAACGATTTTATTTTGCAGCGAAATAAATTGCAGGATTGGGTCAACGCTCACCCAGGGATTGGATGGGCAGATGATGACCGCGTCCGCGGATGCGACCGCTTCGCGCGTACCCGGCGCGGATTCAGCCGCGCTGATTCCATCAAACCGAAAATGTTTTACGCGCGGCTCGCAGCGCCTGTGAACAAAATATTCTTGAAATTCCAATTCGCCCTCATCGGTATCCACCATTGTCCGCACTGGGGAATCGCTCATCGGCAGGATAATTTGTTTAACTTCCCATGCCGCGCAAAAATCTTTTACAACCTGTGAAAGCGTTTGACCTGCTTTCAGCCGGCGCGTGCGTTCAAGGTGTGTGGCGATGTCTTGATCGCCAAGCCGAAACCAACTCGGTCCGCCAAGCCTTTCTATATTCGATATGATGTTCCATGTTTCATTCGCGCGTCCCCAGCCTGTTTCAGGGTTTGCCAACCCCGCAAGCGTATAACAAACCGTGTCAAGGTCGGGGGATATGGACAGCCCCATGTACTCAAAATCATCGCCAGTGTTGACAATGACTGTTAAATCTTTTGGGGGGAGAATCTGCGCGAGTCCGTGCGCCATTTTTGCGCCGCCGACTCCGCCTGCAAGGGCAACGATTTTCATGTTTATCTTTCTTGACTCAACCCAACCTCTGGCTGGGATTGAATCCATTTAACGATTTCGTCAATTGGTTTTCGTTTTCGTACTTCCGGCTGTTCATCGGGATAACCGAGCAGGAACATCGCCTGCGGTTCCCATGCGCGCGGCAAATTCAACGCGGTTTGAACAATCTCCTGCGCAAAGATGGGGCTGCACACCCACACGCCGCCGAGTCCTTCTGCATGCGCGGCAAGTAATAACTGCATTCCCGCGTTGGCAGTGGATTGCGCCGCAATAATATGCTCGGTGGCTTGACGGCGCGTATCGGGATATTGGTCCATTTCGCTCATATCCATACATAGCATAATAATTACCGGCGCGCCTTTTATTTTTTCGCACGAGCGCGTAACCCTTTTTTGAATTTCATCCTGTGAGAATTGATCCGCTTCCAGCTCGCGCTTGAACTCTGCCGCCATTGCGCGGGCAAGATTCTCTTTAGCTGATAACTCCGTGACGACGCAAAACCTCCAGGGTTGGCGGTTATGCGCGGAAGGGGCAAATGTCGCAGTGATGAGAACATCGCGTAAAACAGAATCAGGAACCGCATCCGGTTTGAAGCGGCGAATCGAGCGGCGAGTCCGCAGAAAAGTGTGCAAGTCGGTTTTGGTGAGTTTCAACAAGAGGATGATAACAAATGTGGGTTAAAGTTTCGTTAGCGCAACCATCATCGAAACATATCCTGCTCTTTCGGGCGGATAAGTTCTTTGAGCGAGCCTTCGTCAAGCGGATAGGGAAATCCGCGCACATGGACGACGGGTGTGCCTTCGGCTGCCTGCCCCATCATCAAGGATGCCGCCGCCGCGAGTTCATCCGCTACGCCGACTACGGTAATCTTGAGCGCGTACCCAAATAAATCGTGCCAGCCGCGCTCATCCATAATCGCGGGAAGTCCGCTCAAGCCGATGCAAATTCCCACCGTGCCGATTCGCCATGCGCGCCCGTGTGAGTCAATAATCATGACACCGACTCGTTTTTTTGTGAGCGCTTCGATTTCATCACGAATTTTTTTTGCAGAGCCATCCGGGTCAACAGGAAGCAGCAGCGCAAATTCGCCCTCTTCCTCGCCTTTGACGTTGGATTGGTCAATGCCCGCGTTGGCGCATACAAAGCCGAGTTTATGTTCCACCACAATCGAGCCGGTACGCACGCGCAAAATCTCGGCGGATTCTCGCAGCATAAGTTCTGTAATGCGCGGGTCTTTTCCTGATTTTTCTGCCAGTTCCAACGCATACGCTGACGGCGTGACCGTTGCAAGGTTGACCAGCTGCCCTTCCGCTTTGCTGACAATTTTCTGCGCGAGGACGAGGATGTCGTTATCCTGCAATTCCAGGTTTGTCTCACGCAAGGCGTTAAGAAGAATATCCGTCAAGTGATCGCCTTGACGGATGAACGGAATATTTACGAGAGGTGTAATGATAAGAGACATGATGCGTTGCGCGCTGCGCAACCGGTATCAGTTGCGCAGCGCGAATGACGTTTTTATTTGGAAATGCCTGTGATTTTAATTCCCGCGTGTGTGCTGCCATATTTTTTGTTAATACCAATCAGCACACTGGTCATGCCTTCCACCACCACAGAATTTTCGATGGGACCCGCGTCCCAGCCTTTAAGCCCGGCGGCTTCGACAAGTTTGATTGCCTCTGCGCGCGCTTCCTTGCTTGTGCCTGTCACCAATACATCACACTGCACATCCGCATCATCAAGCAAATGTTCGTAGGAAATATTTTGGAACGCAGCGCAAATTTGCGCGTCATCGCCAAGCACTTCTTTTGCTTCCTGCGTGGCAGAACCAGCGGGAGGCATTTGAACAGTGGCAACCTTTGGCGGAACAAGCGGAACAGTCACGTCTATCAGGATTTTGCCCTTCAACTCTTCCTTGACCGATTCAAGCGTGGAGCGGTGCGCGGAATACGGAACGCTCAACACGACGATGTTCGCTTGACGCGCCGCTTCGGGGTTGCCCATTCCTTCGACGGAACTCCCCTCTCCCAACATTCCCTTAAGTTCCTGCGCGGCTGCCTTCGCTTTTTCCGGGTCACGCGAACCAATGTGGACATGGTATCCGGCTTTTGCCCAGCGATAAGCCAGCCCCTTGCCTTCTTTGCCTGTGCCGCCTAAAACGGCGATGGATAATAAAAGATGTGAGTCACTCATGGGGTCTCCAAAATTTATTGAATGTAGTGCAGAAATTGAATTATACCGTTTATTACAAAAATGTAACGCGCGTAGTAAAATTGAAAGATGCAACCAATAAAAAGCGCTGTTTCCATAGAAAACGTACTCGCCCAGCTGCCCGAAGAAAGATACACCGAGACAGATCGTGAGTTGATTCAGCGCGCTTATCGCGTCGCTGAAGAAGCCCACCGCGAACAGAAACGCCATTCGGGTGAGCCGTATATCATTCACTGCATTGCCGTTGCCGAAATACTCGCCAGTTTGAAGCAATCACCGGAGGTCATCGCGGCAGGATTACTGCATGACACAGTGGAAGATACCAGCCTCACAAATGAGGATATCAAACGCGAATTCGGCGAAAGCATTGCAAGCCTCGTCGAAGGCGTAACAAAATTGACGCACATGCCGCGCGTCTCGCGCGGAGACCAACACGCCGAAGCGAACAGCGCAAGCAATGATAACGAAGCGGAAGAATTGGATGCGCCCGCCCTGCTGGGACGCAAAGAAGACATGATTGCCGAAACCCTGCGAAAGACCTTTATCGCCATGGGCAAGGACGTGCGCGTCATGTTCATCAAACTGGCAGACCGTTTACACAACATGCGCACGCTCAACTTTGCGCCCGAACATAAGCGCAAGCGCGTTGCGCAACAAACGCTGGAAATTTTTGCGCCTGTAGCAAGCCGTTTGGGAATTGCGCAAATCAAGTGGGAGTTGGAAGATTTAAGTTTCTTATACCTCGACCCGGAAAAATTCAAGGAAATTTCAGAACAAATTGCGGAAAAAAGACCGGAGCGCGAAGCGCAAATAGAAGAAATCAAAGAGAAGCTTGTCAAACTGCTTGCAGACCAAAACATCAAATCTGAAATCAGCGGGCGTCCCAAACACATCTATTCGATTTATCGAAAGATGCAAAAGAAAAATAAATCCTTTGAAAAGTTATACGACATCCGCGCTGTGCGATTGGTAGTAGACGATATACCTTCATGCTATTCCGCGCTTGGGTTTATTAACACCACATGGCAGCCATTACACGGTGAAATTGACGACTACATCTCGTTTCCCAAGCATAATTTTTATCAATCCCTGCACACTGCCGTCATCTATGAAGACAACCGTCCGCTCGAAATACAGATACGCACCCCCGAAATGCACGTCAACGCCGAATACGGCGCGGCGGCGCACTGGCAATATAAAGAAGGCAGGGTGTCAGATAAACATTCGGATAAACATTACGAAATGTTTATTAGCACCTTGCGGACCATGGCAGACCTCGAAGCCGAAGCGCGCGATGCAGCTGAATTCGTAGAATCTGTTCGCAACGATGTATTTCAAGACCGCATTTACGTATTTACCCCGCGCGGCGACATCATTGACCTGCCTGCCGGCTCGACCTCGATTGACTTTGCCTACCATGTTCACACCACTGTCGGTCATCGCTGCCGCGGCGCGCGTATCAACAGCAAACTCGCCTCACTCGAGCAGGAATTAAAAACGGGAGACCATGTTGAAATCCTGACGACAAAACAACTGGATGCGGGTCCAAGCCGCGACTGGTTAAACTCAAGTTTGAATCTCGTCCGCACACAGCGCGCGCGCGGAAAAATCAAAACATGGTTCAAGAAGCAGGAAGACAGCCTCAACCTCGCGCAAGGTCGCGCTTCGCTGGAAGGCGAACTGCGAAAGTTAGGATTATTCGAAAGCGTAAACTATGAAAAACTCGCGCGCGGACTTTCCTTCAAAACCCCTGACGACCTCTTCCTAGCCATTGGAAAAAGCGACCTCACAACCTATAAGGTCATTAAATATATCGGTGAAGAAGAGGAAAAAGCAAAGCAACAAGAAACGGAAAGTTTTCAGGTCGGTCAAGCGACTGTGTCTGCCACATCCACAGACTTGATTGAAGTGGTCGGGCTAAAGGGAATGCTTACCACCATGGCAAAATGCTGCAACCCAATGCCCGGCGAACCCATCGCTGGATTTGTCACACGCGGGCGCGGAGTGACCATTCACCGCAGCGATTGTCCCAATATCCTGCAAAATAAGGAAAATGAGCGGCTGCTAAAAGTCGTTTGGGGCAAACAAGAGCGCACATCTCCTGTGCCGATCATCATTCGCGCATACGACCGTCCGGGCTTGGTAACGGACATCTCCAAGAAAATTTCCGACGAAAATATCAACATCACCAAGGTCAACGTGCATGTAAACAACAACATGGCAAACATTCACCTGACGATTGAAGTAAAGAGCATTACGCAACTTAGCAAAGTCCTTACCTTGATAGAAAAAATAGACAATGTTGTCAAAGCGCAGCGCGCAAAGCCGGGATAAATCTGGCACAGCAGATTCTATGAAACGCATATCAAAAAAAAATCTGGCGGCGCTGCTGGCGGTCACATCCCTTACGCTGCGCTTTTTTGCCCTGCCCTATTCGAACCGCGACCTGCAAATCTTTAATCTGGTTTGGTATGAGACGTTATACGCTGGCATCGCCAAAGCGTTGGGGACAGGGTTTGCAAATTACACGCCGCCCTATACCTACTTTCTGGCGCTGGCAACTTTTACGCGCGATTTGATTTCCCCGCTGACCGCCATCAAATTAATTCCCACACTTTTCGATGTGCTGGGCGCGTTTCTCATTTATAAAATCGTCAAATTAAAATTTGAACAAAGCGACCTTCCCTATCTTGCGGGGGCGATATATTTCAGCGCGCCTACGGTCATGATTAACAGTTCCTTTTGGGGACAGGCAGATTCACTTTACACCGCCAGTTTGCTGGCTTGCCTCTATTTATTGATGATTGAAAAACCGCTGCCCGCGATAGTTGCAATAGGCGTGTCATTTTCATTCAAAGCGCAAGCCGTATTTCTCGCTCCGTTTTTATTAATTCTCGCGCTGCGGAAAAAATTTCACTGGCTTTATTTTGGATTGATTCCGCTGGTCTATATAATTGCCGTGCTGCCCGTCATTTTACTCGGCAGACCCGCGCGGGATGCCTTGCTCATCTACACCGCGCAATCCAATACATTCGACAGCCTGACCATGAACGCGCCCAATTTTTATTACCTGCTTCCGCGCGAATGGCTGGCAGTCATTGTTCCGCTTGGGATACTCATCACAGCCGTTGTTCTACTGCGTTGGGCTTACAACACCGCGCGCGGAAAAATCGTTCTCAACCACGAGAACATGCTTCTGCTTGCGCTTATTTCTCTCATGCTGATGCCCTTCTTGCTGCCCAAAATGCACGACCGTTATTTTTACCCGGCTGATGTTGTATCCATCGCGCTGGCATTTTATAATCCTAGTTTGTGGTTCGTTCCCGTTTTTTATCAAATCATTTCCGCGACAGCGATCTCGGGCTTTCTTTTCAACGCCAGCCCGGCAGCCATCACGCTTGCGGTTTTCTTAAACGCGGTCACTATCGCAGTCATGCTGCGCGCGCAAAGAATATCCGAAGGGCGTGAGAAAACGGGGAGCAGGACAAGGTCAGTTTTGTCATGGGGCGCAACGTTGGTCACTCCGCTTGTTTTATTTGGACTCTTCCTGAATTTTCTTCCCACCCCCACATTCATCAGAATTGCCTACGCGCTCCCAATTCCGCTCAATAACGCGCTGGAAAAATCGGAACGCTTTCAATTGGCGTCGCAAACCGCGAGTTATTTAATCAGCGATAAGAAGCCAACGTACTTTAACCGCTTCCAATTTGAGAATGGGAAACCCGTCTTCAATGAAAATGAAATCGCGCTAATGGACAAGATAAAAAATGTAGCGCAGTTTGTTCTTAAATTCTGCCAGATGGGATTGTTGACTGCCTTCATGCTTGGTTTGCTGGCATGGTCGGGGAATTGGCTGACTGAATTCCGCCAGGGCATCCGGCGCGGAGGTTGGCTGGCTGTTGGTTTGGGAATTGTGTTCGGACTTGCGGGCGCAGTCATCATTGCGCAGGCTTTGGGCGAGATGCAAAATGCGGAAATGTTAAAAAATTTATTTCCAATGCAGGTCTTACAAAGCGCGTCCCTGCTTACTGCTGCGGGCGTCGTCACGTGCGGGTTGATATTAACGCGCGCGAACGCCAGCGTAGAGGAATAACCGCGCTTTACGAATTATTCCCGCTGGTGTAAAATGCGTGCCTGTTACTCAGGATGTAAAGGATGTTTTATTGAGGAATCATGGATAAATGGTTGTATCGCGCGCTAATCGCGCTCTCTGTCATTGGCTTGTTGGTTGCAATTTACATGACCATATACAAAGTCCTAAATAATGACGCAATGTGTCTTGGTTCTGGCGATTGTTCCACTGTGAACGCCAGTCCATATTCAGAAGTCAACGGTATCCCGGTTGGGGCTGTCGGCGTGATAGGCTACGCAGCCATCCTTGCCACGCTCTATTTTGAAAAACGCAACCGGTTCTTTCAGGAAAATGGCGCGTTGATTCTTTTTGGCTTGGCATTGACCGGATTTATTTTCACCGTCTGGTTGGTTTATGTCGAGATTGCGATTCTTAAAGCGCTCTGCCCTTTTTGTGTCACTTCACAGGTTGCAATGACCATCATTTTCATTATTGCCGTCATACGCCTGATCAAACAAACCCAAGATTAGGAGGAAGCAAATGCCCCGCATTAGATGTCACTACATAGATTGCGTATTCGTTGATGAAGGTTATTGTTCCGCCGCCGCTGTAGAGTTCGACCCGGACACCGGCTGCGTCACCTTCTCCGCAATGGACGAAAGCGCAAAAAAAGAAGATGAGGACTGGAACGAGGAAGACGAGGAATTCGAAGACTGGGAAGAGGAAGATGTAGACGAGGAAGATGACGACTGGCTCGACGAAGAAGACGAATTCTAAAAATTCAGTTGATAAAAAAAGCCCCCCGAAATTCGGAGGGCTTTTTTTATGCTGAAAATTGATACAACAACACACCCGCGGCAACGGCAAGGTTCAACGAACTCACCCGCCCCTGCATGGGAAGCGAAACCGTCACATCACATGCGGCGGTTTGTTCGCGCGTCAATCCTTTTTGTTCATTGCCAAGCATTAGCAGCCAGGGGGATTGCGGCACAAGGGTTTTGTAATTCACGTCCGCTTTGGCGGAAGTGCCGATGAGTTGAACATCATTCCCGCGCGCCCAATCAATGAAATTATTGAATGAAGATTGAATCACCGGCTCCCAAAACAATGTTCCCATGCTGGCGCGGACAACGGTTGGGTGGAAAATCTCGACCCCGCCTTCGAGCAAAAAAAGCGCGTCCGCGTTGATCGCATCCATTGTCCGCAGAATTGTACCGACATTGCCAGGGTCTTGTGGTGAGACAAGCGCGACCGCCCGCTGATAAGGTTTGGCATCCGCAAGCGTGAGGCGTCGCTGCCGGACAATGGCAAGGATTCCCTGCGGGTTTTCCTTATCCGCGAGAGATTCCATCACGGGGACAGAAACAGGCTGGGGCGGCGCATCGAGACGCGAGAGCAAATCCCGCGCAAAGGAACTGGTCAGCAGGTCGGGGGCGTATAAAACAGTTTCGACCTTCCAGCCTGCTTCGACAGCCTCGCCGACATGATGAATCCCTTCCACAAGAAACAACCCCGTCTCGGCGCGTGTTTTTTTCTGGCGCAGCGCGCGCGCCTGTTTAATAAGCGGATTGGCAAGACTGGTGATGATTTCCATAAACTGATTTTATCCGAAAAAAAAGCCCACCCGCGAAAATCAAATTCGGGGTGGGCTGAACGAAACCCTTAAAGCAACAAATTAATTTCCTGCAAGAGCGGCTTCTACAGCGGCAGCGATATCTTCATAGGAAGGAATATATCCGGGATTGATGATTTGGTCATTGACAAACACGCTGGGAGTGCCGTTCACGCCCAGTTTAATGCCGCCATCGAAATCTGCCTGAATTTCTTTTTGATATTTGTTTGCATCGAAACACGCATCGAAAGCATCCATATCAAGTTCCGCTTTTTCAGCAAAAGCGCGCAGGTTTTTATCAGAATATGCGCCAAGATTCTCGCCATTCCAATTGGCAAAAATGATGCCGTGCATTTCCCAGAACTTACCTTGTTCCGCCGCGCACATGGACGCGTTTGCCGACTGGTCAGATTCCTTGCCGCTGTTAACAGTATCCCCGTCAATAAATGGGTAGTTGTGGAAGGTGTAATAGACTTTGCCGGTCTGAACCAGATTCTTGACAATCAAAGGCTCGATGTCTTCAGAGAAGGTGCGGCACGCGGGGCATTGGAAATCTTCATACACGTCAACCTTGACCGGCGCTTTCGGGTCGCCTAATGAGGTGTTATCGCTCGCCGGGTATGAATGCGGTTCCGGTGTGAGGACTTCGCTTGCGGGCTTCATGCTGGGATAGATGAATAAAAAGGCAAGCAGGATTGCGCCAATTGTGACCAAACTGATGCCGATGATGCGCCCGCGTTTTTCCTTGGCGCGGATTTCTTCGCGGCGCGCTTGTCGCTTACTTAATTCTTTTGTGCTGCTCATGCAAACTCCTATTGTTTGAAATATACAATGACAGCCACCTTTGTGGCTGTCACGTTGAATTTTGCCATGTGAAAATGGATTTGTCCAGTAAAGGTTAATAAGTTCTTATTCGCGCAAGCGCGCGTCCATCCACATAATCATTGTCTTGATGACCTCGGTCTTTTCAAGGTCGTTATGAAGTTCATGGTAGGCGTCATCCCAAAGCATAAGGGTACATTTATCTTTGAGCGCGGCGGCAAATTCGATGCTGCCGGATGGGAACGCGATTCGGTCTGCCTTGCCGTGCAGCAACAAGAGCGGAAGCGGAAATTCGCCCGCGTGAGCCAGCGTCCATGACACGACATCAAGCATTACTTTGCCAAAGCCAAGCGTTACTTTATCATGCACAAGCGGGTCGTTGTTGTAAATTTCCACAACCTTTGGGTCGCGCGAGATTGCGGCGCTTTCCAATCCGCTGGGGATGGCAACCGTTGGAAGGAAAGAACCCAGCACACGGGCAGCTGTCATCTTTGCGGGCTGCTGCTCTAATGCGGTCCGCAAACCGGAACTGGTGGCAATGACGCCCTTGATCTGCGGCTTGCGCTTCAATCCGTAATGCAGGACGAGAATGCCGCCGAGGCTGTGACCATATAGGATGATGGGCATGTTGGGGTAACGCTCACGCGCCTGTTGCAGCAACAAGTCTATGTCCATCATAATATCTTCGATGGAAGAAAGATGTCCGCGCGCGCCGCCTGAACGACCATGCCCGCGAGAATCCGCGCCAAAAAATATTAATCCATCCTTGCCAAAGGCTTCGGCGACATGCGCATACCGCGAGACATGTTCGCCCAATCCATGCACCAGGCAGACAACTCCTTTGGGTTGAATTGCCACCGGCTCCCAACCTTCTGCAAAGATGTCCAATCCATCATGCGTTTTCCAATTTGTCTCAAAATGTTTCATGGCTGCCCTCCAATGGTGATCTTAAATTCGCACTGCCGCGCGCCTGATGCGCGACACGCGCGTTCTTCAATATCATGTTCGATGCTGGTTGCCCAATATAAACACTCGCGGATTAATCCAAGTGTGACAAAACAAATCGCGCTGTTTTCAGATTGTTCATGGGTGGTGGGAGAAGTCTGGTCAACGAGGAGCAAGTCCAGGTCGTGGCTGTGGACGGTGATGTTTCCGGGGGTGGCGCTCAAAATATGGGCGAGTAAATCCAGCGCGGGTTTTCTTCGCATGGATTTTGGAAGTCCGCGAATAACTGCCGCTTGCGTTTTGATTCCAAAGGTTGCATCATCCAGCAGGCGTCCCCACAGTTTCGAGCCTATACGCAAAAGAATTCCGCGCGCGCCGCGCCCGTAATAAGTGCGCAAGGCAGATTGCAAACGCGCATACGCCTGCGCCGCCCGAATGTTATCCAAGCCTGTAAAGTATGTGGCGCTTGCCCATTCTTTCGGCAAGTCTGCCTTTGAGAGAACTGCTGAAAGGGTTTCGTGACCCAATTCGGCAGAAAGAGTTTCGACAAAACGAAAAATGACGCGCGCGGGAAAATCAATTTCAGCCATGAAGCACCTATGATGTGGGATAAATCAAAACAGGGAAATATTCGCCAATGCGGATGAAGCCCAGTTTTTTATAAAGCGATAAAGACGCGCGGTTATCGTCCTGGGTGTTGACAGATAAGCGGCGCATCCCAACCTGCTGCATGAGATGGCGCGCCAGCGCAAAACCAACTCCCCTGCCCTGCGCTCGCTCCCTGACTGCCAAACGCGCAAGATGAACGCCGCGCAGGTTTCCTGTGCTAATCTGATAGCCAATGACGCCTGAGTCGTCTTCGGCAACAGTAGCGTATACAGATTGTCCAAAAACCCTTTCAAGCGTGTCTTTTGTATTATGCCAGAACGCGCCAAAGGCATCCAAATCTACAGAAACAATGGACGGCAGGTCGGCTCTTCGCATGTTGCGAATGCGAAAATCCTGCGACTCAGAAAACGGCACGGTCTTTTCATTCACGGATTCAAGCAGGACGATATTTTGTTTTATTTCAAAACCGCTTGCGATCAACAGGTTCTGAAACCATTGTTTTGTAATAATGGCGGCAACCTGCATTTGCGGACTGGTGATGCAAATGTCGCGATGCGCGGCTTCCCAAATCACAGACCATGTTTCGTAGGCAGAAAGATGAGGTTGGTAGCCAAAAAGGCGAATCCACGCAACCTGCGACGGGTCTTCGGGGCAAGCCAACGTGGCGACAATACGCCCATATTCTTCCAACGCCCAAAAGTTTGGCGTGCCAATCCATTCAAGCGGTGTACGCCAATCTAAATGACGGTGAATGTTCGCTTCGTTAAAAAGAAGGTTGGATATTTGGTGATGGTCTTCCGCTGTCACTGGGCGGGGTTGCAATCCGACATGAATCATTTCTTAATGAGGCGCAGGAAGAATTTAATGATACGTTCAAAAAAGGTTAGGTTTTGTTTGGCGTCCAGTGAACCCATCATCGTAAACGCGGACTCTGTGAATTTACCTGTCTTTAATTTGATGGCAGCAACCGACTTCAACACCATCGCGCGCAAGTCCTCTTCGTTGACCTGCGCGAACAGCCCGGCGGAACGCTCATAAGCAGAGAGCGCTTCATCGTAACGTCCCAGCGCTTCAAGCGCGGCGGCTTGATTTCCAAACGCCATTGCCTGTCTTTTCACGTCCTTCATATTTTCAAAAACCTTGTCTGTGCCAAGCGCGGCTTCCAATGCTTCTTGATTTTTTCCGGCTTGCAGGAGCGCGACGCTCATGTTGTTTTTCATTTCAGCGGTTAATGCCTCGTCTTTTGCCAGGGCATATCCTTCGGCGGCTTGCTGAAAAAATTGCGCGGCTTCTTCAAAGTCCGCATTTTGAAACGAGGTTTTCCCTTTTTCATCCAATTGAGCGGGAGTAAATGTCATTTTGTTTTCCTTGGTTACAACGTAATATCCAGCAAGCCTTCGGCAACGGAACGCAACTTTTCCCTGGACATGACGCTGAGTTTCATTGCCAGTTCAAGGTAAGGGCGATTTACAGGCTGGCAGACAAAATCCTGCATTTCCACCGGTAAATCAGTAAATTTTTGCATCGCATCCTGATTGGTCAACCACTGACCGACGGGACCGCTTTTGTCAAAGAAGGTGTCAATGCGGCTGCCCAAAGCGGTGACAATTACCTCCAACTCCGGCAGGGAGATTGGACGTTCGCCCAGTTCGTAGGAATTCAACCGTCCGCTGGCGATGCCGGTTTTAGAAGCAATCTGGCGGAGGGACATATTGACCTTATTGCGTTCCTGACGTAACAATGCGCCAATCATGCGATGCCGCAGGGCAATCAACTGCGCGGTATCTACTGTATCAGAAATCGCGGGCGCGTCAGAACGAGTCTCACTTGCCCAAAACTGTTTAATCGGGACCTTGAGATAATAGACAAATGTTTCAAGTTCAGGCAAAGAAGGGGCGCGGCGTCCCTCTTCATAAGCGCGAAAAAGCGCGGGCGTTATGCTGATGGCATCCGCGCACTCTTTCACGGTGCGGCGTTCAGCGATGCGGGCATCCCGAATGAGCAAGCCTAATTTCTTTTCGCGGATAGTAAGTTGAGCATTATTCATGTTTCCTCGTAGTAAGGTAAAGTGAGCAAATTATACCCATCACGGTCACAAAGGGTATTATATAGCGAGCAGATTAACGTCTTGCCGCATTCAAGGCAGCAGAGGGTCTAAATACGTCCGCGCCAAGTTTGAACCCTGCCGCTTCAAGGCGCGGGGTAAAGTTTGGACGAATGCCCGTCGCGCCCACTTCGCCAAGCACTTTGCCATCAGTCGTCACTCCGGTTTGAACAAATTTGAAGATGTCACTTAATACAATGATGTCGCCTTCCATGCCGGCGACTTCGGTCACGGCTGTGACCTTACGCTGACCATCCTTTAAGCGCGTTTGCTGCACAATCAAATCCACAGCGGACGAGACCTGTTGGCGCACTACTTTAAGAGGCAAATCCATGCCTGCCATGAGAACAAGCGTCTCGATGCGGGAGATGGCGTCGCGCGGGGTGTTTGCATGGACAGTGGTCAGCGAACCATCGTGACCCGTATTCATGGCTTGCAACATGTCGAGCGCTTCGCCGCCGCGCACCTCGCCCACCACAATGCGGTCAGGGCGCATACGCAAGGAGTTCTTAACCAACTCGCGGA
>DZBA01000350.1 GCA_022729775.1 Anaerolinea thermophila
ACAAACGTGACCTACGTTTTTCATCCTTCGGGGTGAAACCCTTTCATGAATACTCTGTAGTTCAAAAAAGTGTGCAACCTATTCCTGACAATTACAGATAAATCCTATAAAAATCCGTGTACAAAAAAACTTAAGAAACGCTCTCTTACGGCAGAAAATGCTCTTATCTACATCATTTCCGGTGACTGAATATCCAACAGCCGCAAGGCGTTTTCGATAACCTGCTTCGACGCTATCACCAATTTCAAACGCGCGTGTTTTATATTTTCATCTTCCGCTTGCAAAACAGGCACGGCATGATAAAAAGAGTGGAACGCGTTCGCCAGTTCGTACGCGTACGTCGCCATCACCAGCGGACGATATTCATTTGCCGCCTGCTCCACCGTCTGCGGAAAATGCGAAATCTTTTCGATCAATTCAATTTCGTGCATGGTCAAATCATAGTTGAACGATGATGGTTTCAGGTTAAAGGTCGAAACCTCAATGGCGGATTTCCGCAAAATGGAATTCGCCCGCACATACGCATTCTGAATGTAGGGACCTGTCCTTCCATCGAACGAAAGCGCATCTTCCATGTTAAAGACAATGTCGCGGTTGTTATCCACCGAAAGCATGGAATAAACCAACGCACCCAAACCAATCTGCTTTGCAATTTTTTCGCGCTCGCCTTCCGGGATTTCCGCGCGCTTTGCAACTTCCACCGACAACACGCGCTTGACGGCTTCGTCCACCACGTCTTTGAACAGCACCACGCGCCCGCGCCGCGCCGACATTGCACCTTCTGGCAGGCTGACGAATCCATAACTGAGGTGATAACATTTTTCAGACTGGGGAAAGCCCCATAATTTTAGAATCGCAAACACCTGCTGCAAGTGCATGGACTGACGCACATCCACAACGTAAACGGAACGATCCACATGATATTGCTCAAACTTGACCTTTGCCAGCGCAAGGTCTTTGGTTAGATATAAAGTCGTGCCATCAGAACGCAAAAGAACATTTGTGTTGTACTTTGCCTTCTTCAAGCCAAGTTTTTCGTCAATCTTGACAATCACCGCGCCGCCGTTAGGACGCTCATCATCGGCGATATTTCTTTCCAGCAATTCATCCACAATCACTTTGGAAGGTTCGTCTACTTCGCTTTCGTAGAACCAAACGTCAATGTTGATATCCAGCATATCCAGGACGTCGCGCAGTTCTTCGAGACTCCACTCGCGCGTGGTGTTCCACAAGTTGCGGATATATTCATCGCCCGCGTCCCATTTGCGATACATCTCGCGGCGCTCGGCTTCATAAGATTCACGCTGCGCGGTTTCTTCGGGCGTTTCGTTTTCTTTTTTCTCCAGCATGTTGGTCGCTTCGGCATATAACTTCAACAGCCATTGACCGCGTTCATGCACGCCGGTTGGTTCCTGACCTTTGTAGAATTTTTCGTACGCCCACATGACGGTAATCACGCCGAGTCCCAGGTCGCCGGGATATGAAGCGCGGATGGTTTTGTATCCTGCGAACTCGACCAGCCGCGCAAGCGTCTCGCCTAGAATGGCGTTCCGCGCGTGACCGATATGAAATGAGTGATGCGTATTCGGCTGCGCGTACTCGACCATCACCGTTTCGGATTTTTCCGCGCCGCGCCCAAACTCCGCGCCCGCGCGAAGCGCTTCATCCACGACCCGCGCCGCGTAGTCGGATGTTTTGAAGTATACGTTGAGGTATCCGTTAACCGCATCCACGCGCCCGATTCCATCCACATCCCCAATCTGTGACTTGAGCCGCTCGGCGATTTCCTGCGCGCGCTTTGGCACAGGCGTCTTATTGCCTTTTCCCGCGCGGGCTTCATTCGCAGCGGTTTGAAAAAACGACGCGCCGAATCCCCACTCGCCCGAAAATGGAATCGGCATCCATTTCAATTCAGCAAGCGGAATGTCATTTGCGGCGCAGAATTCTGCAATTTTTGTTTCGATGAGTTGCTGTTCTTTGGTAAACATGCGCTTATTATATCATTTGAAATTGCAGGGGATAAACTTTGTCAAAGGCTGTATAATAGCGACGGAATTTATTGGAAGCGATATGACACTGAATTGGTATGTTTTACGCAGTAAGCCAAACAAGGAAAGTCTACTATCTGAGCAACTGGGCGCGCACAACATCGAAACTTTTTATCCGCGTCTGCGGGCAAACCCTGTCAATCCGCGCGCGCGAAAAGTCAAGCCGTATTTCCCGGGTTACATCTTCATTCACATAGATTTGGAGAAAACCGCCCCATCCACACTGCAATGGATGGCGGGTTCCGCTGGGTTTGTTTCGTTTGGCAGCGCGCCTTCTGCTGTGCCGGAAAGTTTGATCCACGCAATCCAAAAGCGGGTGGGACAAATCAACGCGGCTGGCGGAGAAATATTCGATGGGTTGCAGCGCGGCGATATCGTCACCATCCAAAGCGGACCCTTTGCCGGGTATGAAGCCATCTTCGACGCGCGTGTCAGCGGCAGTGAGCGCGTCCGCGTATTGCTGAAAATGTTGGAAGGACGAGCGGCTAAAATGGAAGTCCACGCCGGGCTGCTTGCGCGAAGACAAAAGCGCAAGTAGTTTTGTTGTTAAACTGTGAGGTCTCATCCAAATATGGATGTGCAATAATTTAAAGAACAAACGCGCAGGTTGAACTCGACGGGGGCATCTGCGCCGTCATAAAAAAATCCCCGTCTGACCACTGCGCGTGTCGGAAGGGCGGATGCTTGGAAAAACACATGTCAAATTTAGAAGAAGAAAACTGGTCGCTCATTATCGAACCGCAGCGCGGGTTATTTGACCTGCAACTGGGTGAGTTATGGCGATATAAAGATTTGGTCATGCTGTTCGTGCGGCGTGATTTCGTTGCCGTTTATAAGCAGACCATCCTCGGTCCGCTGTGGTATCTCATCCAACCGCTGCTGACCACGCTCACGTTCACGGTCATCTTCGGCAATATCGCCAGCCTGCCCACAGATGGATTGCCGCAATTTCTATTTTATATGTCTGGCACGGTGATCTGGTCTTACTTTGCCGCCTGCCTGACCAAAACCAGCGAAGTCTTTGTTCAAAACGCGAATCTCTTTGGCAAAGTTTATTTTCCGCGCCTGGCTGTGCCGATTTCGATTTTGATTTCCAACCTGATTACCTTTGGGATTCAATTTGGGATGTTCCTGCTCTTCGCGCTTTTCTTTGCCCTGCAAGGCGCGGACATTCATCCCAACTGGCTGTGGATTGCCCTTTCCCCCATTTTGGTTTTGATGATGGCAGGGTTGGGACTTGGTTTTGGCATCATCATCTCCTCACTGACGACCAAATACCGCGACCTGCGTTTTCTTGTCTCTTTCGGTGTGCAGTTGTTGATGTATGCCACGCCGGTAATTTATCCCGTCTCGTCCATCCCCGAACGCTATCAATGGGTCATCATCGCCAACCCAATGACGCCCATCATCGAAGCGTTCCGCTATGCGTTTTTGGGCGCGGGGGAAACCAATCTCAATTATCTGCTGTATAGTTTCGGATTCATGATAGCGGTGGTGATGATAGGCAGCGTCATATTTAATCGCGTCGAACAGACGTTTATGGATACGGT
>DZBA01000351.1 GCA_022729775.1 Anaerolinea thermophila
GGCGGATTTCGCGTTCCTGATCGCGGTCATTGTGAACAGTGATCTGGCGTAGATAAAGATTCTCATGGAAATCCACAACATCTTTTACGCGCAGGCGCAGCCCTAATTCTTCATGATGCAGTTCAACCGAAGTCACTAACGTAGCGGGTTCGTAATCGAGCGTTTTCTTCCACTCCTCCTGCGAGACCCAACTGAATTGACCGTCTACCCAGACTCCAAAGCGAAAGGGATGACCTGACGTGTGATTTTCCTGTCCGACATGGGGGTAGTACAGGTCACGCAATTGATACGCCGAATCAAAATTAACCAGCAGTGAGCCGTTTCCTACGGGAATATCGCGTGGCATGAGCGTTTCTCCTATGAACATCCGAAGTCGTGAAGGCTTCGGATGTTCAATTTATGCGACCTAGCCAAGTTTCGCGCCTAATGCGGCGTTCGATGGCTCAACCAAAATCGAGCCGTCGCCAAAAACAATGGTGGGGATGGAGCGGTTGCCGCGATTGGTCTTGAGGACAAACTCTTCGCCTGCGCGGCTTGTTTCAATGTCCACCCATTGATAGGGAACGCTGCGATCATCGAGTAATTTTTTTGCGCGTCTGCAATCAGGGCACCAATCGGCGCCATAAACTGTAATCTTGTCGTTCATATTATTTCTCCTTGATTTATGCGATTAAAATTTCTTCAACCCTGCCAGCGCGTCCACGCCGAGATTGAAATGAATCACAGCGCGTCCGCCGTCACGTAATGCTTGCGCGTCGCCCAACGCCTGCGCGGCTTTCAACGTGCCAAAAGTCAATGTCCACGCAGGTTTGCCTGCTTCATCGGGAATGACCACGTTATCTCTGGCTTGCGAAGCGAACTGAATGAACAAGCCTTTGCCCGCGTCGCCTTTGTGCAATTGACCCGTCGAATGTAAAAAGCGCGGTCCATACCCAAGCGTGGTGGCAAGTTTTGTTTTATCGCGTAGGCGCAAGCGCAAATCTTGCAGGGCGCGCTCCGCTTCGGGCGTGGATTGAAGATATGCGTGAATGGAAATGTATGCGCCCGCGCCAGTCTTGTTCAAGAAATCATCCAGCGCGGAGGAGGAAAGCGGCGCGGATTCAGATTGGGGCAGCGCGCCCTTTTCCATGAACTCGGCGACCATCTTGCGGGCGAGGATTTTCGCCGCCTCGACATTGGGCTGGTCAAAGGGATTGATTTTGAGACGCGCGCCCGCGACAGCGGTTGCCATCTCCCACAGGAAGAACTGCCCGCCCAAGTCATACTCGTCATCAAGGAACAAACGAATCACGGGATGTCCAGCATTTTCCAACGCCTGAATTTTTTCATCATGCGTGGAATCATCGGCTAACTTGATGTACACAAACACGCGGTCATCCCCGTATACTTCGGGCGCGCCAAGCGGTTCGCCGACGACAGGTAAAATGCCTTTGCCTTCCTTGCCCGTGCTTTCAGCAATGAGTTGCTCGACCCAATCGCCAAAGGATTCAATTTGCGGGGAAAGCGCGAACGTTAATTTGTCCCGCCCAAGTTTGGCAAGTTCGCCCAATGCAGTTCCCAACTGCCCGCTGAGATTATTTCCATCCACGGGACAATTGCTGCCTTCGCTGTTACAGGTCATCACCAGCGAATTTTCCAGCAGGCGTTCCACATCCACGCCAACCAACGCGGCGGGGATTAATCCGAAATAGGTCAGCGCGGAATAACGTCCGCCAATGTTCGGATCATTCAAGAAGGTTTCACGGAAGCGATACTTCGCTGCGGTATCCGCAAGTCCACTGCCTGGGTCGGTAATGGCGATGAAGTGTTTGCCCGCGTTCTCTACCCCAACTCGCTCGGCGACACGATTGTAAAAATGTTTGAAGAACGAAAACGTTTCGACTGTTCCGCCTGACTTGGTGGAGACGATAAACAGGGTCTTTTCCAGATCAAGGGTTTTCTCCACCGCAAGCACAGCCTGCGGGTCGGTGCTGTCTAAAATGGATAAGCCTTTTTTCAATCCTATTTTTGGGTCGGCGAAAATTTTGCTGAACACTTCGGGCGCAAGGCTGGAGCCGCCCATGCCCATTAATAACGCCTGCTCAAAACCATCCGCCTTGATTGCTTCAACAAAGGCGCGGAAGTGTCCGACATGTTCGCGCATGACCACGGGGCTGGTCAGCCATCCCAGCCGATTTGTGATTTCAGTCGGTTCAGATTTCCAAACCGTGTGGTCACATTCCCAGATGCGGGACATCACTTGCCTGCTTCTGATTTCCAGCAAGGCTTCGTCCAGCGCTTTTTTATATGTTCCAACGTTTAAGGTCAGTAAAGCTTTCTTCGCCAAAATATTTTCCTGCTTTTGGGCGATACTTGCCATGAGCGATTCAAAAGAACGCGAGAACGAAACGACAGCGTCTTCCAACAATTTATCCGTGACCGATTTCAAATCCACGCCAAGCGCGGCTAATTGTTGCAGGTCAGATTGCGCTTGCGCGAGTCCGCTGGCGAGCGTTTCCTCCACCCTGCCGTGATCGAGAAAAGCAATGAGCGTTTCAGGGGGAACGGTGTTGACCGTATTCTTCCCAATCAAACGATCCACGTACAACGTGTTGGAATAGAGCGGGTTCTTTGTGCCTGTGCTTGCCCAAAGCGGACGCTGTGGGTATGCGCCTAATTCCTGTAATTTCGTCCAGCGCTCGCCAGAAAATAATTCAGTGAATAATCCATAAGCGGCGCGGGCATTGGCGATAGCGATTTTGCCTTGCAGTTCAGCGTGATCGCCTTGCGCCAAAATTGGATCGAGCGCCGTATCCACGCGGCTGACAAAAAACGACGCGACAGAAGATACTTTGGACAAGTCGCCTTTGTTCCCCGCGAATTTTTCCAGCCCCGCAAGATACGCCTGCGCGACTTCGCGGTATTGCTCGATGGAAAAGATCAACGTGACATTGACATTAATCCCCTCCGAGATTAACGCTTCAATGGCGGGAATGCCAGCGGGCGTGGCGGGAACTTTAATCATCAAGTTGGGACGCGCCAAAGTTTTGAACAAACGCCGCGCTTCGACAAGCGTCCCTGAGGTATCGTTTGCCAATGTGGGATTAACCTCAAGGCTGATATAGCCGTCCTTCCCGTTTGTGTTGTCGTAAATGGGGCGCAGTAAATCGGCGGCGCGGGCAATGTCTTCGAACGCGAGCGCTTCATAAATTTCCATCGGCGATTTGCCAGCCTGAACCAATTCGCTGATGGCTATATCGTAATCCGCGCTGCCCGCGATGGCTTTCTCGAAAATCGTCGGGTTGGATGTCACGCCCGTCACTCCATTTTCGATGAGCTTCGCCAACCCGCCTCTCATCAGCAGGGCGCGGCGGATGTTATCGAACCAGATGGATTGCCCAAGTGATTGGGCGGTGTGTAATGTTGTCATGCGATCTCCTTTGGTAGACTGCACCTGTTCAGCCGTCATTGCGAGGAGGGTGTTCTTCCCGACGAAGCAACCCCAACGTGTAAGAGGAGATTGCTTCGCTTCGCTCGCAATGACGTGTTAGCACAGGTTCTATTCCTGTGATAGTTGCGCGATTTGTTCAGGGGTCATGCCTTCCACAACGG
>DZBA01000352.1 GCA_022729775.1 Anaerolinea thermophila
TTATCTACCCGCCACAATACCCCGACCTGCGCCTCCCCTTCGCGGATATGAAAACGCTGGCAAAAACCGAACGTGAACATAAAGCAGTCTATCAAGGCAAACCTGTCGCCATCCACCTCCGCGAACTGCTGGACGGATTTGTCACGCCCAAAGAAAAGCGTGAGGATGAAGAAAAAGAAGAAAGGGGCGTGGGGCGTAGGGGCGGAGATACATACAATACTGTCAACGTTTATGGTGACGTTCAAGGCGGAGCAGTCACCGCAGGTGAAGGCAACACCTCCAGCGTGAGCGTATCAAATAGTTTCAACACGAATGAACTAAAAGAAACATTGGAACAACTCACCCAAGCCGTCAACGACATTTTGCCGCATCTGCAAGCCGAAGAAGCCGAAACCGCCAAAGATGATTTGGAACGCTTGAAAGAAGAATTGCAAAAACCCAAACCGAATAAAAAATGGTATTCTATTAGCATTGACGGACTCATCCAATCTGCTCAGAATCTAAATGAACTCGGCGCTCCCGTCATCAACCTTGCAACGAAAATCCTCCAACTTCTCACCGCAGCCTAATTCATCCTTCATCTTTCATAATTCATCCTTTCCCCCATGAACCAATCCCTCGAAAGTCGTCTCTCAGGCTCATTCTTTAGCCGCTTCTGGCAGGAACTCTTCCGCAACACGGGACAATACCCCATTGCCATCATTCTCATTGAATTCCTGACAGAAAAATGGGAATATCTCGCCAAACCCGATTTATATGTTCTCATTCCGTCCACGCTGCTGCAAGCGTACTGGATTGCGCGCAAGCAGGAACGTTCCGCATGGCAAAGGTTTTTTGGAAATTTGATTGCGCCTGCTGCTTACTCACTTGGGGAAATTGCCATCGAAGGCTTGGCGTTCTTCGACAAACCGCATCACACCGTTTACTGGATATTTGCCCTGCTCATTGCTGTTCTACAAGCGCTTCAAAGCGGAATGCCATCGCTGTTCTCGAATACCGTTTTGGTCATGGAAAACATTGTCCGTTCGCAGATTCTATTCGTCGGCTACGCCATTTTCGAAAGTTACACCAACCCAACGCAGACCATTACGCTGACGGGTTTTTTCAACGACCCGTCTCACATTCTGATCGGACTTGCCACACTCATCCTCGGACTCTCCGCGGGCGTGGCAGATGTCAACGCGCGGAGTTATCTCTCCATATTACAAGACACGGCAGGGCAATTGAAGGTCTACTCCGAATGGCTGCTGGGACGAGACCTGCTCGGACGCGCCATCAACGACCCGAACGCCATGACCCTCTCCAGACAGACGCGCACCGTCATGTTTATGGATATTCGCGGATTCACCGCATGGAGCGAAAAACGCTCGCCCGAAGAAGTCGCCGCGCTGCTGAATGAATATTATTTGACCGTCGAAAATACGCTGGAGGCGTTTCAAGTCATCAAATATAAATTCACGGCGGACGAAGCGATGGCGGTCTTCATCGAAGCAAATGAGGCGCAAAAAGCCGCGCGGGAGATTCGCGCGCAAGTGGCAAACCAGCTTCAACGATATAATCTCGGCGCGGGAATCGGCATCCACACCGGCACGGTGGTGGAGGGCTTGCTCGGCGCGCAGAAAATCCGCTTCTACGATGTGTTGGGCGATACAGTCAACACCGCCTCGCGCATCGAAAAGGATGCAAAAGCAGGAGAACTCTGGATTTCAGAATCGACGCGCGCGCAAATGGTCAACCCTCCCATCGGCGCGGAAAAGGAAATCACCGCCAAAGGCAAGGCGCTTCCCGTAAAGGTATACTCGATTCAATGACCCTCCTTCACGCTTTCATTCTTGGCATCATTCAAGGCTTGACCGAATTCATCCCCGTCTCTTCCACCGCGCATCTCGTCATCGCGGAAGAATTGCTCGGCATCCCGTCCAACAATCAAATTTTTGCATTCTCTGTCATCATTCAACTTGGCACTGTGCTTTCGCTGCTTCTTTTTTTCTGGAAGGAAATTTTAGAAATTATCGAAGCCTTTCTGCTTGGCATCAAACATCGCAAACCGTTCGAGAATTTGCAGGCGCGGCTGGGCTGGCTGGTGATAATCGCCACCATCCCCGCGCTCGCGGCAGGTTTTGTCTTGAAAGAAGTCGTGCATGAAAGATTTGCCGACCCATTTACGCAAGGCGGAATGCGCCTGCTCGTCACAGCCGCGCTGCTGACCTTCATTGAATATTTCGACAAACGCGCGCGCACCCTTGAATCTGCAACATGGGCAGACGCGCTCACCGTTGGACTCTTTCAAACGCTGGCAATTTTCCCCGGCGCGTCGCGCTCCGGTTCGACCATTGCCGGCGGCATGGCGCGCGGGTTTGACCGTCCTTCCGCGGCGCGCTTTGCCTTCCTCATGTCCGCGCCGATTTTGCTTGCGGCGGGCGCGTATGAAATGATACAAGTCATTGCCCTGCCAGACACCCGCTCTTTATTGCCGCATCTTTTGGTTGGGTTTGTCACTGCGGTATTTGTTGGCTGGCTTTCGATTAAGTGGTTAATGGCGTACATCAGCAAACATTCACTGTATATCTTTGCCGCATATTGCGCCGTCATTGGGACTGTGGTTTTATTGCTCCGTTAATCATGCGCCGCTTACGTGTTTTGTATTCCATTTTTTTTGCCTGGTTCCTTTTCTCTTGCGCGCCGACGCCCCCGCCCGCGCTGCAAATTGTCAACGTGTACGCGGAATCTTCCGCGCAGGTTTGGCTCACCGATTTATATACGTGCGCCGCAAAACACTCAGCCGCGCTCAATCTCACAGCGGTAAACCCCGATATTGTTTTGAAAATTGGCGAACCTGAAAATTTCTTCTTGCCTGCGTACCAAATCGGCGAAGAGGAAATTGTCCTCGCGGTTCATGAATCAAGCCCCATAAAAAAACTGTCGCTGGATGAAGCGCGGAAATTATTCTCGCGGATGGATTCACCCGCGCAGGTTTGGGTCTTCGCCCCGGGCGCGGACCTGCAGCGCGGATTCGATGCGCTTGTCATGCGCGGAGTGCGCGTCACATCCTCGGCGCGGGTGGCTGCCTCAGCCGGGCAGATATCCAGCGCGCTCAGTTCCGACCCCAACGCGGTGGGTATCCTCCCCAGACAGTGGATCAAAAACGAACTGCGCGTAGTGTTTTCGGCGGGATTTCTCCCCGTGTTGGCAATTGCAAAACAAGAACCACAGGGCATCACCCGCGAGTTAATCGCATGTTTACAGAAATAAATAAGCGTAGCGCAGAGGTTACAGAGATTTTCCTACCTAATGTGAAACTCTTAAATTCCCTTTATTGGACGCTGATGAACGCAGAAAAACGCGGATAAATTCTTTTGAATCAGCGTAAATCAGCGTTTATCTGCGTCCCAAAATTGTTTTTTTGAAAAGGAGTCGCACGTTGAGTATTTTCCAATAACAACCCCTCCACAGATTTACACGGATTCGCGCGGATTTTTTTAATCAATCGGTGGCAAAAGATTTTAGATTTGGAATTGCTGTTTGCACTCGTGTGCACGCAAAGGTTGTCACATGGGACTGCAAAATCTCCCGATTTTGCCTCG
>DZBA01000047.1 GCA_022729775.1 Anaerolinea thermophila
ATGGTAATTAGTAATTGGTAATTACCATTTACCAATTACTAATTACCAATCTCTATTCTCTAATCCTCAATCACTTCTTCCAAATCCGTCACCTCCACCAACTCCACTTTGCCAATCTCAACAGGCAGCGCGAAGCGGATGGCTTTGGCGTTTTTCTTTTTGTCCACGCGCATGGCTTTGATGATTTCATCGCGCGGCATTCCTTCGGGGATGTGAGTCGGCAGTCCCAGAGAGGTTAACGCCGCCTCGATTTTTTCCACCACGCTTTGAGTCGTCAGCCCGATTTTTTGCGCGTACTTTGCTTCGATGACCATACCGATGGCGACGGCTTCGCCGTGGCGCAACTCAAACTTGCTGACCAACTCCACCGCGTGACCAACAGTATGACCCAAATTCAACGCGGCGCGGAATCCCTTCTCATACGGGTCTTCTTCGATGACTTTGATTTTCACCGCCATCGCGCGTTTGACCAGCGCTTCGAGATTCGCTTTGACCCAATCCATGCCGCGCGTACACAGGTCAAATAATTCGGGATCAGAGATGATTCCATGCTTGACGGCTTCCGCCATGCCAGAAATCAATTCGCGTTCAGGCAAGGTGGATAAAAATCCCGCGTCTGCCACAATCAACCTGGGCGGATAAAACGCGCCAATGAGATTCTTCCCCTCGGGCAAATCAAACCCCGTCTTGCCGCCGATGGACGCGTCCACCATGCCGAGCAGAGTCGTTGGCAGCGCAATCCAGTTTATGCCGCGCATGTAACTCGACGCGGCAAAGCCGACCATATCCGTGACCACGCCGCCGCCTAATGCAATGACAGTGCTTTTGCGGTCAAGCCCGTTTTCGAGAAAGGCTTTCCACAACGCGTGAATCGTTTCGAGGGTTTTGTGTTCTTCGCCAGCAGGGATGACGAAAGATTTTATGCCAGCAAATTTTTCGAGGTGATGTTTAGCGACATTTTCATCAGTGACGATGAGGTTTCCGTAGGTCAGGCTTGAAGCCTGACTTGCAACATCGCGTGAATTTGTCAGGCTAAAAGCCTGACCTACGATGACATCATATTCCGCCATCGCGGAGAGATGATGGCGTCCCAAAAGAATCTGCGCGGCGAAAGCGTTTTGCTCGGCGGTCTTTTCGTCCACGTGAAGATTCAGCGGGAATGAGTTGTAATGCTCGCGGCGTTTTTCCAATAACGCGGTTAACTTCGGTTGCAAATCACCAGCCAGCAAAGGGCGCTTCCCTTCTTCTGACAAAAGCCTTTCAACCAAAGTATTCAACTTTGCCATGAGCAAAAGAATCTGCCCGTTGGATTCTGCCAGCGCGCGGTTTTCTTCGCGCAGTAACGCACCGCCACCCAATGCAATCACAGATGGCTGTTCGCTTTGCATGTTTTTCAGCGCGGCAGATTCCATATCGCGGAAGGCGGGTTCGCCCTGCGCTTCCATAATCTGCGGAATGGATTTTCCCGCGCTGTTTTCAATCACGCGGTCAAGGTCAATGAAGGGAAGGGTAAGATTGCGGGCAATGGTTTTTCCAACCGTAGATTTGCCTGTGCCAGGGGGACCGTAGAGGAAGATGTGAGTCATAGGAAGGATGAATTATGAGGGATGAAGGATGAGTGCGGGTAAATAGGTAGACACGTATACAGGTAGACAAGTAGACAATCTGTACGTATTTACGTGTGTACTTGTTTACTTTTCTACTCACTCACTCCCAAAAGATATGCGGGGTGTTATCCATTTGCAAATCTTCGAGCGTGGCTTTGCGGAGGGATTCAAAACGCGGTTTGATTTCGTTGATGGAATCGCCGCCGAGTTTTTCGAGCAGCGCGTCTGCCAACACAAAAGCGACCATGGATTCAAGAATCGGAACAGCGCGCGGGACGGGACAAAAATCGGAGCGTTCGTATTTGGTGGGCGCGTTTTGTCCGCTGGCGAGGTCAACGGTTTGTTGGGGCAGCAGTGTGGTGGCAATTGGTTTCATCGCAGCGCGGATGACGATGGGCTGTCCGTTGCTAATTCCACCTTCAATTCCTCCCGCTCTATTGGTTGCACGTTGAATTTCATTCTGAATTCTGAATTCTGAATTCTGAATTTGTATCGGGTCATGCGCTTGTGTGCCGACTCGTTTTGCATTCTCGAACGCGTCTCCGATTTCGACTCCTTTGATGGCTTGCACAGACATGATGGCGTGAGTCAACTTCGCTTCGAGTCTTCTGTCCCATTGAACGAAACTTCCCAAGCCGAGTGGGACATTCAGCGCGATGATTTCCAGCACGCCGCCGAGCGTGTTTTTGCCGTGAATGGTTTTTTCGATTTCAGCGCGCATTTGATTCGCGGACGATTCAATCGGGCAGCGCACATCGGATTCCTCGGCGCGAGCAAAGCGTTTTTCGTAGGGCATATCTCCAAACGAAGTTTGCACTTCCCCGATGGAAGCGACATATCCGCCGACGATGATTCCAAACTGGGCGAGAAAATGTTTGCACACCGCGCCAGCCGCGACGCGCATGGTTGTCTCGCGGGCTGAGGCGCGTTCCAGCGCGGGGCGCAAATCTCGGTATCCGTATTTGACCGCGCCCGTCAAATCCGCATGACCTGGGCGCGGCGTAGTCATCGCTTCGATTTCCTTGCCCTTCCATTTGACATGGTCATCATTTTGCACAAGCAGCGCAATCGGCGCGCCCGTTGTCTCGCCGCCCATCACACCGCCAAGAATTTGCACAGTGTCTTTTTCGATTTTCATGCGCCCGCCTGAGCCATATCCCTGCTGACGGCGGGCGAGGTCTTTGTTGATGATTTCGGGCGTGAGCGGCAAACCAGCGGGAATTCCATCGAGGATAGTTATCAATGATGGACCATGCGATTCACCAGAAGTTAAAAAACGCAACATAATTTCTCCATGTTTACTTTTCTACCTGTTTACTTGTTTACCGCTTCAAACAAAATATCTCTTGGCGGATTACACCCCGTCCAGATTTCAAACGCGCGCGCGGCTTGCTCGACGAGCATACCGAGTCCCGTTGTGGCGGAACATCCCTGCGCCCGAGCCTCGCGCACGAGTTTCGTCTCGCGCGGGTTATAGACTAAATCGTAAATCATTGTATCCTTGTGTAACGTGAAATTTTCGGGCAAAGGTGTTTGGTCAATATTCGGAGACATTCCTAAAGGCGTTGTGTTGACCAGCAGGTTGAAGGTTGAAGGCGCTGCCCTGAGCCTGTCGAAGGGTTGAAGGTCAAGGTAACTTGTAACTTGTAACTTGTAACCTGTAACTGACTCCGCAAGTTCTTGCGCCTGTTCGATTCTTCTTGACGCAATCGTAACTTTCCAGCCATCATTTAATAAAGCGTAAACGACCGCCCTCGCAGAACCTCCCGCCCCCAAGACCAGCGCAGAATTACCAATCTCCAATCTCTTATCTCCAATAAACTTTTTCAAGTCAGACAAAAACCCCACCGCGTCGGTATTATCGCCGATGAGTTTATTTTCTTTGAGATAAATGGTATTCACCGCGCCAATGGATTTGGCTATGGGCGTGAGTTCATCCATGAGGGGAATTACATTCTGCTTGTGCGGAATGGTGACATTCAGCCCGTGAATTTCTCCCACGCGGACGCGGTCGAGCAAGTCTTTTACTCCCTGCACATCTTGTGGATGAATAGAGAATAGAGAATAGTTGCCGTTCAGTCTGCAGGCTTGTAACGCGGCAGTGTGTATTTTTGGGGAAAGGCTGTGTCCAAGTGGAAACCCTATTAATCCAAGTTGATAATTTACGACCATGCCTGTTTACCTGTTTACCTGTTTACCCAATTTCCCCAACACATCAAAAAAATTAGGGAAGGTCTTAGAAACGCAGGAAGGATTTTCAATGGTCACGCCATCGAAGCGCAAACCGATTAATGAAAATGCCATTGCCATACGATGGTCGTTATACGTCTGTACCTCTGCGCTTTTGAACCTCTGACACGGATAAATGGTCATGCCGTCTTCGCGTTCTTCCACTTGCACGCCGAGACGTTTGAGTTCGTTGCACGTGGCGCTGACTCTATCCGTCTCTTTGACGCGCGCCGAGGCGATTCCGCGAATGGTGGTGGGCGATGAAGCAAAGGGCGCAATCGCGGCGAGGGTTTGCGCGGTGTCGGGGATGTCGCGCATGTCCACGTCTACGCCGATGATGGACGATGGACAATGGACGATGATGGAATTTTCTTCCTCGGTGACGACACATCCCATTTGAGATAAAACATCCAAAAAGCGGATATCACCTTGTACAGAGTTGCGCGAAACGTTTTCGACTTTCACCGTTCCCCCGCAAATAGCAGGAGCCGCGAAAAAGTATGAGGCAGCGGAGGCGTCGGATTCAATTGGGTAATTGGTAATTGGTAATTGGTAATTGGTAACTGGCACTTTGAAATATTCATACCCGCGCCGTTCAACTTCAATTCCAAAATCTTTCATAATCGAAAGCGTCATATCCACATACGGTTTGGAGTTCAATTCGGTGGTGAGTTCGATTTCGATGGGAGATTGGGCGTACGGCGCGACCATCAGCAGCGCGGACAAAAATTGACTGGAAATATCCCCTGCAATTTTTGTTTTTCCTCCTTGTAAACCCGACGCAACAATTCTCACAGGTGGACAGATATTCTGCATTCTTCCTTCTGCATTCTGCATTGGTTGTATGTTACACCCCAACTGTCCCAATGCCTCCACCAAATCCCCAATCGGACGTTCGCGCATTCTGGGCTCGCCATCCAAAATATATTCACCGTGACCGAGAGTCAAAAACGCGGAGAGGAATCGCGCGGCAGTGCCAGCATTCCCAATGAAGAGTTCTGCCTGCGCCGCTGGAATTTTTCCGCCCAAGCCTGTGACCGTCATCGCGTAGTTGGCTTCATCGAGTCGCACGTCAAAGCCGAGGGTTTGCAATGCTTTGGCAAAGTAACGCGAATCATCAGAGAAGAGCGCGTTGGTGAGGTGGGTCTTGCCGTTGGCGAGCGAGGCAATCAGCAGGGCGCGGTTGGTCAGCGACTTGGAGCCAGGCACGCGGACGGTGGAATTTAATGGATGTTTAATGGGCGTGATTTTCATAAAAGGATGAAGGATGAATTATGAAGGATGAATTTGCACGGCGCGTGTTGCGTTTTACCTGTGTACTTGTTTACCTGTCTACGACACAAGTTTTTGATACTTGCTTTGAGATTCTTTAAGCAATATTTCGAGTTTGGCAAAGTCGCCGTCCTTCAGCGCGGATTCAATTTGCGCGAGTTCGGTTTGCATGGCGCGAAGCGCGTTCAACACATTCTCGCGGTTGGTTTGCAGGACGCCCAACATCATGGATGAGGATGTGCCAGCGAGTCGACTCGTGGATTTGAAGCCGGGTCCAATAAATGGCGCGACTTCTTCAGGCGTGGCTAGTGCCAGCGCGGAGGAAATCAAAAAGGGCAGGTGACTCGTCGCGGAGAGGATTCGGTCATGGTCGGCGGCGGCGAGCGTTTTTTCTTTTGCGCCAATTGCGGTGATGATTTGACTCGCGGCGGATATTGCGCGAGGCGAGGTGCGTTCCAGCGGGGTAAGCAAAAACGGCGCGGCGTAATACAACGTCCGTTCGGCGTTTGCCAGCGAGAGTTTTTCCTTGCCGCAAATGGGATGTCCGCCGATGGGGTCAAAGTTGGCGGGAAGTTTCGACATGGATTCGACGATTAACTTTTTGGTCGAACCCATGTCCATGACGATATACGAATGATTTGTGTACGAAGGCAGTTTTTCGAGCAGGGTCAAAATCACTGGCACAGGCGCGGAGAAGATGACCATGTCCGCTTTGGGAATCAGCGCGGCAGGGTCGCTCGAGGCTTCGTCCACGATATGCTGCGAGAGAGCCAATTCGAGGGTGGATGAATCCGCGTCAATTCCATAAAGGGCGGCGCACTTTCCGCGCAAGGCTAATGCCAGCGAGCCGCCCATCAAGCCGAGTCCGATGATGGCAATTTTTGCGCGCGCGAGATTAAAGTTTGAGTCGTCCATTTTTAGTGATTAGGGATTAGGTGATTAGGGTTTAGGTTTTGCCTAATTCCTAATCACTAATCCCTGATTCCTAATTCACTAACTTGCGATCCACCGCTTCCGCAATGGCTTTGAGCTGCCTGACCATTTTCGCAAAGGCTTCGGGTGTGAGCGATTGCTTGCCGTCAGAGACCGCGTGCGGCGGGTCAAGATGCACTTCGACGATGATGCCATCCGCGCCCGCAGCGACGCCCGCGCGCGCAACCGCGGAGACATAATCCGAATCGCCAGTGGAATGAGACGGGTCGAGAATGACGGGCAGGTGAGTCATTTTCTTCAAAACAGGAATCGCGTTGATGTCCGTTGTGTTGCGCGTGGCGGTTTCAAAAGTGCGGATGCCGCGTTCGCATAACATCACTTGCGTATTGCCTCCATTGAGGATGTATTCGCTTGCCATGAGCATTTCTTCGATGGTGGCGGACATGCCGCGCTTGAAGAGGACGGGCGTGCGCGTTTCGCCTAACGCGCGGAGCAGGTTGAAGTTCTGCATGTTGCGCGCGCCGAGTTGGAACACGTCCACGTATTTTTCCATCATCTTGATTTGCGAGACCGCCATCACTTCCACGACGAGCGGCAGCCCGGTTTTCTCGCGCGCCTCGACCATGTATTCGAGACCTTCTTCGCCGAGACCTTGAAACGCGTACGGTGACGTGCGCGGTTTGAAGACTCCGCCGCGCAACGCGTTCGCGCCCGCTTCTTTGACGGCTATCGCGGTTTCTATGATCTGCGTCCGACTCTCCACCGAGCAAGGTCCCGCGATAATGGGAATTTCATTTCCGCCGACATTGAATCCGTCCAACTTGAAAACCGAATCTTGTTCGTGGAATTGGCGCGAGGCGAGTTTATATGGCTTTGAAATGCGCTGCACTTCCAGCACGCCGGGCAGCGCTTCGAATTCTTCTTTCAGAACATAGTGTCCATCGCCGACTGCGCCGATGATGGTTTGCTCGACTCCAAAGATCGGATGCGAGGTGAGTTTATGTTTTTCGACTTCAGCGATAACCGCGTCAATTTGTTCTCTGGGCGCGCCGGGGCGCATAATGATCATCATAGGGAAACTCCTGGAGAAAGTATGAATTATGAGGGATGAATTATGAAATACGTAGACAAGTACACAGGCATACACGTACACAAATCGGATATATCCATGTTTACCTGTTTCCTTGTCTACCTGTGTACCTGTGTACCTACCGTCGCAAGACTCCGCCCCATAATCTGCGCGATTTGACCGACCTGCTTGACCATCGCGGCAAAGGCTTCGGGCTTAAGCGATTGCTTGCCATCAGAGACAGCGCACGCAGGGTCGGGGTGGACTTCGACGATGAGTCCATCCGCGCCGGCGGCGATGCCCGCGCGCGCGACAGCCGCGACGTAATTTGCAAATCCAGTGGAATGACTCGGGTCAAGGATAACAGGCAGGTGGGTATGATGTTTCAAAACGGGAATCGCGTTGATGTCCGTTGTGTTGCGCGTGGAAGTTTCAAAGGTGCGGATGCCGCGCTCACATAACATCACGCGCTGATTTCCACCCGACAAAATATATTCGGCAGACATGAGCAATTCTTCGATAGTAGCGGAAAGTCCGCGTTTGAGCAGCACGGCAGTTTGCGTCTCGCCAATGGCGCGGAGCAGGTTGAAGTTCTGCATGTTACGCGCGCCGATTTGGAACACATCCACATACTTGACCATCATGTCCAACTGCACCTGCGACATAATTTCCACAACGATGGGCAAGCCTGTTTTTTCGCGCGCTTCGGCAAGATATTCCAGCCCTTCTTCGCCGAGACCTTGAAAGGCATAAGGCGACGTGCGCGGTTTGAACACTCCGCCGCGCAAAGCGGATGCGCCCGCCTCTTTGACCGCAATGGCGGTTTCGATAATTTGATTGCGACTCTCCACCGAGCAAGGTCCCGCAATGACGGCAACCTCATCCCCACCGACGGTGAACCCGTCAATGTTGAAGACAGAGTTTTCGGGATGGAATTGGCGCGATGCGAGTTTGTACGGCTGCGTGATGCGCTGAACAAGATCAACGCCCTCCAAACTTTCAAAGCGTTCAAGCGGAATATTGTGCGTCTCTCCAATCGCGCCGATAATGGTGGCTTCGACTCCTTGCGAGAGATGGACGTTCAACCCCGCAGACTTGATGGAAGCAATGACAGTGTCCACTTCCTGCGGCGTAGCGTTGGCTTTCATAATAATCATCATGGGTGAATTCTCCTTGTGTAAGTAGGCAAGTACACGGGTATACATGTCTACATGTTTACATTCTTACTTTCTCACTGCGCGGCGACAATATCGGGTCGCAACTTGACCGCATCGCGTAAATAGATATGTTTGATTTCACTCTGCGGCGTTTCCGTGTTCCAGTGGACAAGGACGCGAATCGCGCGGGGCAAACTATTCGGGACGGGAATCTCTCGCGCGCACATCATCGGAACCATGCTCCATCCCATTTGGCGCGCGGCTTGCGCGGGAAAGGTCGCGGCGATGTCATCTGTAACGGTGAAAATTGCGCTGCCAATATCTTCGGGGCGCATGGCTTGATTCGCGGCGACAATCGCTTCGAGCAGTTCGCGCGTCGCTTCGAGAATCAGGTCGGATTGGTCTGCGGTGACGGTGGTCGCGCCGCGGATTCCACGTGTGGGCATAAAGTATCTCCTTGATTGACGTAGGATGAAATTCATTTTGTCCAGCAAATGCGATAATGAATTTCGCAATACAAAATAAAAAAAAGAGCGGCGCCGTTGGGCGTCGCTCTTCGAGTTACAGGGTTTCACTGTCTACTTAAGCGCAACCAACGGCAGCCGTGCGGGAGCCGTAAAAATAAAACGCAAAAAAGTAGAAGCGGGTTATGTATGACATTGGGCGCTATTCTATGCGGGAGATGCGAATGCGTCAAGGGGGAATTTAATGCCCGCCGAGATAAGCCGCAATTACCTTTGGGTCTTTGAGCAAATCATCGCCCGTTCCCTGCATGACGATATTGCCGGTTTCCAACACATACGCGCGGTCAGCAATGGCAAGCGCCATTTGCGCGTTCTGTTCCACCAACAAAATGCTTGTGCCTTGCTCATTGATGTCTTGAATGATATCGAAGATTTGCTCGACAAGAATTGGGGAAAGTCCCATCGAAGGCTCATCTAAAAGCAGCAATTTGGGATGCGCCATCAGTCCGCGCCCAATGGCAAGCATTTGCTGCTCGCCGCCGGAGAGCGTTCCGCCGAGTTGGTCGCGCCGCTCGCGCAGGCGTGAAAAACGCGCGAACACGGCTTCCATATCGCGGTTGATCGCCGCGCGGTCGTTATTCGTGTACGCGCCCATTTCAAGGTTTTCAGTTACGGTCATACGCGAGAAAATCTTGCGTCCTTCGGGGACATGAATGATGCCCTTGCGGACAATATCCTGCGGCGGCGTTTCATGAATGGCTTGACCTTCAAAAGCCACAGAGCCTTCGCGCGGACGAAGGATGCCAGAAACAGTATTCAGCACGGTGGATTTGCCCGCGCCGTTTGCGCCGATGAGCGCGACAATTTCACCCTGCTCAAGGTGAAAACTCACCCCTTGAAGGGCATGGATTGCGCCGTAATAAACCTGCAAATTTTCAACTTTTAGCATAGCGCTGCTTCTTCCGTAATTGGTATTTTTGAGTCAGGCTGGTCACATCAGGACCGAGATACGCTTCGATGACGCGCTGGTTTGATTGAATATCCTTCGGCTTGCCTTCCGCGATTTTCGTGCCATAATCGAGGACGGTAATCTGGTCGGAAATTCCCATCACCACGCGCATATCGTGTTCGATGAGCAAAATGGTAATGCCCAATTCGTCGCGCAGGCTGCGGATGAAGTGAGTCATCTTTTCGGTTTCCTGCGGATTCATGCCGGCAGTGGGTTCATCAAGCAAAAGCAGGCGCGGTTTGTTCGCAAGCGCGCGCGCAATTTCAAGCCGACGCTGCGCGCCATAAGGAAGGTTACGCGCAAGGGAATCGCCCAACCCCTCCAACCCGACAAACTTCAACAAACGGCGACCTTCTTCGACGGCTTGTTTTTCTTCGCTTCGTTCGCGCGGCGTGGAAAGAATCGCGTCCACCCATCCCGCTTTGAAGCGCGGATATTGTCCCACCATGATATTTTCGATGGCGGTCATTTCGCCAAACAAGCGGATGTTTTGATAAGTGCGCGCAATGCCCATCGTTGCAACTTCATAAGTGGGCTGCCCTTGAATGGGCATATCGTAAAACAGAATTTCGCCGTGTTCGGGAACGTAATATCCTGAAATACAGTTGAAAAGCGTGGTCTTGCCCGCGCCATTTGGACCAATGATGCTGGCAATTGCGTTTTCAGGGACAACCACATCCACGCTGTTGACAGCGGTCAAGCCGCCGAAAATTTTCGATACTTTTTTAGTCTGGATACATGCTGGCATGGTTATGCTTCCTTGCCCGATGGAGTTTGCGCGGCGTGTTTTTCCAGTTCGGGTCTTCTCGCGGGGAGGAAACCTTCGGGGCGCAGTCTCATCATAATCACCAACAACACGCCGAAAATCAGCAAGCGATAACTTTCGGTCTCGCGCAAAATTTCCGGCAAGCCTTTGAGCGCGAACGCGCCGAGGAAAACGCCGGGGATGTTGCCAATGCCGCCGACAATGACCAGACAGATGACGTTGATGGAAACCATCAGCGCGTGGTCATCTGGACCTGTAAACTGGTTACGCGAGGCGAATAACGCGCCCGCCAAACCTGCCACCGCCGCGCTGAGTGAAAGCGCAAGCAGCTTCGAGCCAAACGCGTTGATACCTGTCGCGCGCGCGACGGTCTCATCCAAGTTGATGGCGAACCATGCTTTGCCCGTGCGCGAATTTCTCAACCGGTGAGCGATGAATGTCACCGCCAATACAGCAACGATGATGACGTACATAAAATCCACGTCAGAGACGAAAGGTTTGCCCAAAATTGTTGGACCGCCAATATCACGGATGCCGCGCGGACCTGCCGTGTAATCGGTCATCAAATCGCTTTTGAGAAGGATGCGGATGATTTCCGCAAAGCCCAACGTAACGATGGCAAGATAATCGCCGCGCAAGTTCAAGATGGGCAAGCCAATCAGCAGCCCCGAAATGCCAGCAACTAAAACGCCAAGCGCCAACGCCACCCAGAAATTAACCGTCAGGTGATGAGGCTCTGGCGCGGTGAGCAGGGCAAAGGTGTAGGCGCCAATTGCAAAAAAAGCAACATAGCCGATGACCAATTGTCCCGCCCAGCCGGTGATGATGTTCAAGCCCAAGCCGAGAATGATGTAAATGCCAACTGTGCCGAACACATAATTCCAATAGCTGCCCCACACACGCGGGAGAATAATCAACACAACGGCTGTAATTGCCCAAAATACATAACTGGCATATTGGCTTTGCAACACGCGATTCAAACCCGCAGATTGAAAAAATCCGCGCGCGGCGTTAGAGGTCTCGCCCGATTTATTTTTCAACCAGTGATTGCTGCGGAAGAAGAACGAGAGCGCGGCAGAAACAGCCGCGGAAACGGTCATCAACGCAAGCAGCGTCAAACTACCCATCAACGGAGTTTGATTAAAAAGAAACAACTTAATCGAATCCGGTGAGACAGATGGCAAATAAGTGCGCGGGTCAATTTTGTTTGCGCTCAAATCGCCGAAGATGAATCCGATGACTGCCGCAATCGCCCCGCTGACCAAGCCGGCAACAAGCCCGGAGATGAGCGCGCGCTTGAACGTATCCGCTTCGGTCAAGGGACGCGGTGAGGCGCTTGCCCCTGCCCACATGCCGATTAGAATCATGAAGAGCGAGTAGAACATCAACGACGGCGTTGCGGAATCCGATGCGCCGAATAATTTGCCAATCAGCCCCGCGCCGGTCACGGTGAAACCGATCAGGAACATGGTGACAATGACAATCCCAAATGTGACTCCGGTGCGGAGTCCGTTATCCACAGCCGACGATCTCATAGTTTTTCCTCGGAAAGTTTTTCGCCCAAAATGCCGGAAGGACGCAGGATCAAGACCAGCACCAAAATCGAGAACGCGATAACGTCCTTGAGTTGGAAGTCAATGCCCAGCGCGGCAGGACCTGTGGCTTCGATAATGCCCAACACCATGCCGCCCAGCATTGCGCCGGGGATGTTGCCAATGCCGCCCATCACTGCTGCGGTAAACGCTTTAATGCCCGGAAGAAATCCCGTGTAGTGATTCACCAATCCCATGTGAATTCCCCACATGACTCCTGCCGCACCCGCCAAAGAACCGCTGATGATGAAGGTCTTGCTGATGACGTCATCCACATCCACGCCCATGAGCGACGCGGTGTTTTTATCCTGCGCGACAGAGCGCATGGCGCGTCCGAGTTTTGTGCGCTGTACCAGAATATACAGCCCAATCATCAACACTGCGGAAAGGACAAGTGAGAAAACGCCGGTGTAGGAAATCAAGACCGGGTTGCCGCTGACGGTAATTGTCCAGCCTGCGCCGCGGTCGAGCAAATCCGGGTTGACGACATTCTTGCGCTGCGGACCAAAGAGCAACATTGCGAGATTTTGCAAAAAGATGGATGCGCCAATCGCGGTGATGAGTAGGATCAGGCGCGGGGCTTTTCGCAAAGGACGATACGCAATTTTTTCCAAAAAGTAACCTGCGGTTGCCGAGATGGAAATTCCAACTGCAAATGCCAAAAAGACCGAAAAAATTGGATGGGCATCCAAAAAATTTAGTTTCGGGTCGGCAAGCGTCGGCGCGGGGATAAAGCGCAAGGCTTCAAAGACAAAAAATCCGCCAAACGCCCCCAACATCATGACCTCGCCATGGGCAAAGTTGATCATAAACATAATGCCATATACAAGGGTGTAGCCAATGGCAATGAGCGCGTACATGCCGCCCAAAATCAAGCCGGAAAGCCCAAAGCGCACCCACGTGTCGGCGCCAAATTTGTGTTCCACAACAAGCACGTCATAAAGCCGCCATACAAGAAACACGCCAATGACGATGCCGATAAACATACGGACATAGCGTCCAAAACGCAGCTTGCCCTGGTCAGATGTCGAGGTTGGTTTATCCATGAAATACTCAAACCTTTTATAAATGTTGGGGATTGCCGCGCATGTTTACGCGGCAATCCCCTTCACAAGCCCTCACCCAAAGATGAGGGACAAAACAAAACTCAAATCAGGTTATTCAGCGGGAACCCAATTGCCGTCTTTGACGATGTAGAACACGGGACCAGAGGCGTTACATTCGCCGTTTTCGCGGCAGGTGATCACGCCCGCGATGCCCTGGTAATCCTTCATGGTGCGGACAGCTTCCACGAGCGCGGCGCGCGGGATGTAGAGGGTGTCGCCTTCGACAATCGCAACGCTGTTGATCGCGGTGATCAAAGCGGCAACGGCGTCGTAGGAGTTCCAGGTGTAAGCGGAAAGAACGCCAGCTTCAGTGCCGTACGCGCCCAAGTAGGCTTCGTTGAACTTGACGATGGGGTCGGTTCCGGGGGGAACGAGGGTCGCGGAGTAAACGCCTTCGCCATTGTCGCCGACTTTGGCAAGGAAGTCCTTACCATAGATGCCATCACCGCCGAAGAAGACCACGCCAGAGAGACCAGCCTGCGCCATTTGATTGACGAGAACAGCCGCTTCAGCGTTGTAACCACCGAAGTACAGAGCTTCGGGTTTGGCAGCTGCAACAGCGGCGAGCGGGGCGCTGTAGTCAGATTCGCCGGGGGTCACGGCTTCGAAAGCCACAACTTCGCCACCGAGCGCTTTGAAGTTTTCTTCAACGACTTTCGCAAGTCCCTGACCGTAATCGCCGCCGTCGTGCATGAGCGCGAGTTTCTTGATGCCGAGCTTTTCAAACAGATACTTCGCCGCGCCAATGCCCTGTTCGGTATCGGTGAACGCGTTGCGGTTGAATACCGCCGAACCCTTGGAGGTCAGGTCGGGGTTGGTCGCGGAGGGGGACATCATGGGGACGCCGGCTTTTTCGTAGATCGGCATCGCGGCAGCAGTCGCGCCAGAGAAGGCATGACCAGCCATGGCAACAAAGGTCGGGTCTGAGACCAGCTTGTTCGCCACAGCCGCGCCGCCTTCAGCGCCGCCACCATCATCTTCAATCGCCATTTCGACCTTCCAGCCCTGAACATCACCGAAGTCGGCGACAGCCAGTTTCATGGCGTTGGACATGTCAATGCCGAATTGGGAGTAGTCACCGGTCATCGGACCAGAGTATCCGACTTTGACGGTTTCGCCCTTGGCAATCATCGCGCAGCCGAGTTCGGCAGCGCAAGATTCAGGTTCGCCAGCGGCAGCGGCTTCAGTCGCAACGGGGGCTTCGGTCGCAGCAGCAGCGGCTTCCGTCGCGGCAGGCACTTCAGCGGGTTTTTCGGTGGCGACGCCGCCACCACAGGCTGACAATACGAGCATGACAGCCAACATCACAAACAATGCAA
>DZBA01000353.1 GCA_022729775.1 Anaerolinea thermophila
CCGTACCTAGCGGCACAAGCGACCCATCATCGGGTAACAATACCGCTACTGATGGTCCGGATACAGTGATTAAGGTATCTGACTTGACCATTACCAAGAGCAATCTCGTCGCCAGCGTCAACACGGGCAGCAGCCTTTCATACGATGTGGTGATTACCAATAACGGACCGTCTGTGGCAGAAGGCGCTGTATTCAAAGACCCTGCTGTTTCAGGTTTGAATGTAACCAGCGTAACTTGCGCAGCGTCTGGCACGTCCACATGCCCAACGGGCGCAGCCTTAACAGTTGCGTTGATGCAAGGCGCTACGGGTGTTGTAATTCCAACCATCCAAAGCGGCGCAAGCAACAAAGTTACATTTACAGTTACCGGGACTATTCCGCTTATATACCCGGTAGCCCTGCCTGCGACATTGACAAATGCAGCAAACGTCACCATCGCTGGAGTAGTCGACTCCGCGTCACATTCAGACACGGTTAATTCAGTGTGCGCTACAACCCCATTGACAATTGGCACGCCCGCTTTGCCTGTAACTGACAGTACTACTCCTTATTCGCTCTCTTGGACTATAACTAATCCGTTATCGTCTACGGTTACGTTAAATCGTATTCAAATCACATGGACTGGCACAGGAAAAACTGACAAAATCACTCTTGGAAGTAATTCAGTAACCATCAACAGTAACGCAAAACCAACCAACAAAACAGGACTGAGCTGGGCTATAAACCCCGGAAGCAATACATTAACCGTTACCAACACAAAAACCTTTACAGTCTCTAAGATAGAGATATTTGTCAACGAGACTGGCTGTAACTTTACCAAGCCGTAATTCGATAACTACTTGACGGGTTTCTTGATCCGTCAAGTAGTGGTAAAAATTCTTCATGAGAACAAATATCCCCCCCTCCCCCACCACCGAGCGCGGACAAAGCCTCGTCGAGTTCGGCATCAGCCTGATTGTCCTGCTCATGCTGTTGACCGGCGCTGTCGAGACCAGCCTCGCCCTGTTTCAATACGTCACCTTGCGCGACGCGGCGCAGGAAGGCGCGTTGTTCGGCTCTATCGCCATGGCAAACACCAGCATGGACGTAGGCGCGGCGGTGCGCGGAATCGAATGGCGCGCCATTCAAACTGCGGACGACGTAGTAACCATCCCTCCTGAAAAAGTCAGGGTGTTCATCAATGGCACAGAAATATTCGATACAGATACCTCTATCGGGGAGTATTGCGAAGGAAAAACGGACGGTAAGCCAAACACCGTCACAGTGACCACTACCTTTGACCACCCCATCACATTCCCCTTTGTCGAAGCCATGATTGGGCGCGGCACGGTTGTCCTGACCGCCAGCGCGACCAACACCATCCTGCAACCGGCGTGTGTAATAGCGCCATAAACGCCTTACCCCAACCATGAATGCCCTCAAGCCTTTTATTGTGAAAAATAAAAATATCACAAAAAACCACGAACACGGTCAGGCAATCATCCTGATCGTGTTTGCCATGATCGGCATTATCAGCATGGTCGCGCTTGCAGTGGATGGCGGCAGGGCGTTCCTCGAAAAACGCAATGTCCAAACCGCCGTGGACGCGGTTGCGCTTGGCAGCGCGCTGGCTCGCATCCGCGACCCGCAAGGCGAATGGGTAGACCAGGCTTATGCCATTGCAGAGATAAACGGATACAACAATAACGGGCTGAATAACAGCGTGGCAATCTACAGCCCGCCGCTGACCGGCAAATATACCGATGATATCGAATACATCCAGGTTATCATCACCTCTTTCATCCCAACCTACTTTGGCAACGTCATCGGCATAAAAAGGCTGCGCGCAACAGCCGAAGCCATATCGCGCACGCAGGATGGGGAAATCGGTCCCATTTTGGATGGGAACGCAGTTGTCAGCCTCGCGCCCAAAAGCGACTGCCAGGACAACCGCTCATTTTGGATACAAGGCGAATCCACGCTGAACATCACCGGCGGCGGGATATTAATCAACTCCAGCAACCCAGACTGCGCCATGATGCAAAACGGCAGCGCAAGCATCCGCATAGAAGACGGCGAAATCAAAGTAGTGGGCGGCATTGATGTGCAAAAACCCCAATTGATTACGCCCTTCCCAACCAACACGGGACCCGGACACGCCATCTCTTATCCCCCGCCATTCCTAATGCCCGAATTTGGATGCAGAAAAATCGCCGAAATTCAACCGGATAAAGTGACCATTAGCTCCGGCGCGTGGGATGGCTCACAGGGAACTTTTCCACCTCCCGGCATTCAATTTTTAGAATCAGGCGTCTACTGTCTCGATACCGACTTCATCGCGAGAAACAACGAACCCCTGCAAGGGAATAATGTCCTCTTCAAAGTCGAAGGCGGGGAAATCCGCTTTGGCGGCGAAACAGAAGTCAACTTGAGCGCGCCCACCAGCGGCGAATTTGCGGGCTTATTGATTTATGCCCCGATTCAAAACCATAACCGCATCATCTTGAACGGCGGCGCGAATACATCCATACGCGGAACCATCCTCGCGCCCGGCGCAGACATCCACATCAACGGCAACGCCTCCAAGTATGGATTCCACAGCCAGATTATCGGGTACACCATTCAATCCAACGGGACAGATAACATCAGAATTACATACAAGGACGAAGACAACTACGACGCCTATAATGCGCCCCAAATCTACTTAATCAAGTAATTTCACGTGGCGTCAATTATCACCTTTAGCAAGGAGATTGCTTCGTCGCTTCGCTCCTCGCAACGACATATCGGGAATTGCTGAATCATCATGCTGGGCATTACAGGCGGGATTTGCTACGGTATAATTACAACATGCAAACAAACATTATCGGTGTACGATTCACAAAAACAGGAAAAATCTATCACTTCGAATCAGCCGCGCTTCAAAACTTGAAACAAGGCGAACATGTCATTGTGGAAACCTCGCGCGGAAAGCATCTCGGTGAAGTTGTCCAGATTCTCGAAGAAGCGCCGCCAACTCCCGAAGGTGGGTGGAAATCGGTGGAACGCTACGCGACGCCGCGCGACCTGATTCTGCAACAGACATGGCAGGCAAAACAAACCGAAGCCATGATACATTGCCGCGCGCGCGCTGCCGAACTCCACTTGGGCGTTAAAGTCATCGCCGCCGAATATAATTACGACGGTTCGCGCCTTGCCTTTCTTTTCAGTTCCGAGAGCGAAGAAAAAGTTGACTTGAAATCGCTCAAAAAGGATATGCACGAGCAATATCCCAACACAAATATCGAGATGCGCCAGATTGGTCCGCGCGATGTGGCAAAGATCATCGGCGGCATGGGCGCGTGCGGAATCGAAACGCGCTGCTGCTCCAAATTCCTGACAGATTTTTCCCCCATTTCCATCAAGATGGCAAAAGAGCAAGGCATCTCGCTCACCCCCAATGAAATCACCGGGATCTGCGGACGCCTGCGCTGCTGCCTGATTTATGAATACGAGCAATATGTCGAGGCGCGCAAGACGCTGCCCAAACGTAACAAGCGCGTGGTCACGCCCAAAGGCGAAGGCAAAGTCATTGACCTCATCCCCA
>DZBA01000354.1 GCA_022729775.1 Anaerolinea thermophila
CACAAGGCGTTAGATCGCTGCACATATTTTATGCGCCGCTATGAATATGTTTTACCTTGCGACGTTAAGCAGTTTTTTCCATCCATTGACCATCAAATTCTTAAGTCTGTTTTGTCGAACACCGTTAAAGATGAGCGCGTTATGAATCTAATTGAAAAAATTATTTCAAGCGGAAAGGGAATATTGAATGATGAATATGACATGGTATATTTTCAAGGAGATGATCTCTTTTCAAAAGACCGCCCGCGCGGTTTGCCCATTGGTAATTTAACCAGTCAGTTTTGGGCAAATGTTTATCTCAATGAGTTGGATCAATTCCTCAAACAAAAAATAAAAGTCCGCGCCTATTTGCGTTATGTGGATGATTTTGTACTGTTTTCAAATGATAAAATGGAATTGCATAAATGGCGCGCTGACATCATAGATTTTTTAGCGGGCTTGCGCTTGACGATTCACGAAGAAACCGCTCATGCCCGTCCTACATGGAAGGGAGTTACTTTTTTGGGTTTTATACTTTTTTCTGACCACCGCCGTTTGAAACCGTCAAAAGGATATGCTTTCCGCCGCCGTTGGAAATATCTTTATTCAATGTATAAATCTGGAACGATAGACTCGAATGACTTGAATATTCATGCTGTCGCGTGGGCAAACCATGCGCGGTATGGCGACACATGGAATTTAAGAAGGAAAATATTAAACTCGGTAAACTTATGACAGAACCCCAATCTCCTATTTTTGTTAAAACATCGAATTTCCTGCTATGGATGATGAACCATACTGAAAGTTTTCCTAAAAGCGAAAGATTCAGGCTTGCGAAACGAATCGAAGACTCTGCTTTTGATTTTTACGAAGAATTGATTCATGCCGTTAAAGGTCAGGATAAACGCAAGTTCTTATTGCAAGCCGATTTGGAATTGGACAAACTTCGTTTATACATTCGCCTTGCTCATCAGCGTAAATTAACCAAACATCCACAATATCTCTATGCGGTAGAGTCTTTGACCGAAATTGGAAAACTACTTGGCGGTTGGCTGAAAACGATATAAGGCATTTTCAGGCTGCAAAGCCTGTTTGTGTGGGGATGCCAGAGCGCGTGCTGCGGGGCGGCTCGTGGAACAACAACAATAACAACGCCCGTTCTGCGAATCGGAACAACAACACTCCCGATAACATCAACAACAACATCGGCTTCCGCTGCGCCCGATCTCTTCTTACTTTATTTTTCCAGCCTGAATGTATCGTGTTTACGAATGCGATGCGCGCGCTTTGGAAGAGAGTCCTGGCAATTCCCGCCTGACCTCTGGTTGGGCAAATATAAAATAGTCCCATTCCCTTTATTCTTTGAAATAATTGGAATGGGACATTTTTTTAACTTATTTTGTGAACTTACGCGCTGTCATTTCGAGCCTTGTCCAACTGCGTTAAAGTCAAGAAGCAGCAATTCCAAATTTGAAGGCACAAAACCCAAAGATAAAAAATCTGCCACCGATTTCACGGATGTACACAGATTTTTTTCTAATCCGTGTCAATCTGTGTAAATCTGTGGCAAAAATGTTTTCGATTTGGATTGCTGGTCAAGAAGTTTTAGGCTTCAAGTTTCAGGTTACAATGTCAGTATGGATGAATTAAATATTATTTACAAAAACAGTGAAATTATGGTCGTCAATAAACCCGCCGGGCTTTCCGTCCTGACCGAAGGTTGGGAAAAAGACGCGCCGTATTTGGTGAAAATGCTGGAAGATCAATTTTCCAAAATCTGGGTGATTCACCGCATTGATAAAATCACCAGCGGGGTGATTGTGTTCGCGCTGACCGCTGAATCGCACCGCGCGTTGAATATTCAATTTGAAAAACATCTTGTCGAAAAAAAATATCATGCGCTTGTGAATGGCTCGCCCAAATGGGACGAGAAGGTGACAAAGTTTCCGCTGCGCGTGAATGTCGGTCATAAACACCGCACAATGGTAGACAACAAAAACGGGGTCAAGTCTGAAACGCATTTCAAGGTGTTGAAACGCGCCGCGAGTTGGTCGCTGCTCGAAGCGATTCCCATGACCGGGCGGACGCATCAAATCCGCGTCCATGCGTACGCGCTGGGATTTCCCCTGCTGGGTGACACGTTATATTCCGCGCCGGAGACAAATCTCATCGCGCGTCCCGCGCTGCACGCGCATTCCCTGACCGTCACTCACCCCGTCACGAACGAGAGAATTTCCTTCATCGCGCCCTATCCTGATGACTTCAAGAAAGCGCTGAGATTGGAATAAAATAGTACGTTCAAACAATAATTATCACACTTCCGCACAAGCGGAGATAAAGAGGATTTTATGTCAGAAAAAAATATTAAACGAGTAGCAATCAGCACAGGCGGCGGCGACGCTCCCGGACTGAACGCGGTGATTCGCGCAGTGGTGCGCTCAGGCTTAAAGCGCGGCTGGGAAGTCTACGGTGTGCGCGATGGTTTTCATGGGTTGCTCCTTCCGGAGCGTTACCCCAACGGCGGATTGTTCCGCATAACAAATGAAATTGTGCGCGGCATTACGCACTTGGGCGGGACGATTCTTGGCACGTCGAATCGTAACAACCCGTTGAAATACCCAATCAAAATGCCCGATGGCTCCATTCAAGAGGTAGACCGCTCGGATGAAATCGTCCGCTCATTTGCGCTGCACAACATTGACACGCTCATCACCGTCGGCGGGGATGGCTCGCTGGCGATTGCAAATGTATTGATGCAAAAAGGTATGCGCGTGATTGCCGTTCCCAAAACAATAGATAACGACCTCGACAAAACCGATGTCACCTTTGGTTTCGATACGGCTGTCGCGTTTGCCACCGAAGCATTGGATCGTTTACATTCGACTGCCGCGTCGCATGGTCGCGTTCTCGTCGTCGAAGTCATGGGACGTTACGCGGGTTGGATCGCGCTCAACGCGGGCGTCTCCGGCTCAGCGGATGTGATTCTTATCCCGGAGATTCCTTACGATATTAATAAAGTCGTCTCGAAGATTCAGGAACGAGAAGCGATGGACGCGCACTTTACGCTGGTCATGGTTGCTGAAGGCGCAAAACCGATTGACGGCAGCGCCTCGGTCATCGAGCATCAAGCCGGGCGGGCTGAACGTCTCGGCGGCATGGGCGAAAAAGTGGCGCACGCCATCGAAGAATTATCGGGCAAGGAAACGCGCCTCGTCGTGCTGGGACATCTTCTGCGCGGCGGTTCGCCCACCGCGTATGACCGTCTCATCGCGCTGCGGTTAGGCGCGGCAGCCATTCGCGCTTTGGAATCTGGACATTCTGGCGTGATGGTCGCGCTCGACCCGCCGCATGTCAAGTACGTTCCCATTCAAGAGGCAATCGGCAAAATGAAATTTGTCCCGCTCGATTGCGACACCGTCGAAACCGCGCGTGATTTGGGCATTGTCTTCGGGGATTAAGTAAATTAAAAAGTGACCTTACGCAGTGTCATTTCGAGTGAAGCGAGAAATCTTTTCCTGCGACAAAGGGTTTCTCCTCGCTCTGCTCGTCGAAACGACAACGCCGCGTAAGGTGAGTTAAAAAG
>DZBA01000355.1 GCA_022729775.1 Anaerolinea thermophila
ACACGGTCATTATATCCGAAGAAAATTTAATCTTTTCCCCTTGTTTGCGCGTCATCCTGATTGCTTGAGAAAATTTAATTTCTTGAAGCGATACAGAAAATAAAGCGCTGTTAAAAACACGGATACAATCACTTGAATCAAATCGGGAATTGCAAATATTTTAAGCAAAAGCAAAATGCTCCCTACCGGGAGAAATATGGCTACATTGCGTAAAAGGATTTTTCCAACGGCATTCCACGAAACGCCAGCTAAAACGATGATGGAAATTGCCAAAACGCCATAGACGATTGCGCCGGAAATCGAGAAAAGCCAAATCGCCAAACGCGGACTGTTCAATATTCCACCGAGCCATAGCGATGCAATTCGAGAAACCAGCACAGCGATATTTATATTCAGCGCGTACTCGTTACGGTCAAGGATGATATACAGCCTGCTAAGCGGGGATGATATAAACCAAAAGCACATCCAGATGCTGAGTATTTGCGTATACACCCCGGCTTCTGCCCATTGCGTCCCAAAGACCACCGAAAATATTTCCCTGCCAACAACCGCAAGAATCAAGATGGGAAAAAAACTATACTCAACCAGCTGGCGGAATGTGGATTCGACAAAGCCGGCAAGTGTCCCGTCGCGGTGAGAAATGGCAGAATGGGAGTGAAATACCTGCCCAATTGTGCTGCCAATCAAATCCATGGGCGCGCGTAAGACGAATGTCCCCATTGCGTAGTACCCGACGATGGTCGGAGAGAAAAAGTAGGACAATAGCAGCGAGGGAATTTGCCACGAGATGGTATTTAACAGAATCGCAAATGTATTGTAAAAAGATGTTTTCTTATATTCTTTCAGGTTTTGCCAAATAAGCGCCCAATGGATGGAGTTCGATAATAAAGTTTGGCTTTGCCGCCAAATAAAAAAGGCAAGCAAAATCGCGGAGAAAATGGAGCCTGCCAATGCGCCGGTGATTAATCCGCCGCCCGATTTGACGCCAAAGAATCCAAACGCCAACTGAATTAAGATGGTCGCCAACGCGCCGCTGATTCGTGAATATGAAATACCAGCGAATTGCTTTTTTCGCGTTGCCCACATGTTAAGGGCTGGGTGTCCCGCGCCAATTCCCCCAAAAAATAATACAATGGGAATCCACCATAAATAGGGCGCAATTTCCGGCGCATGTAACCAATTGGATAGGGATTCGCCTGTGAGCCAAACCAGCGGGATGGTAAAGAGCGATACCAGTCCGGCGACGCCTAAACTCCCAGCCAATAGGTTCGCCGCATTTTTTTCGTCTTCTGGCAATACGATGGCGGCTTCATACTTCAAGCATAAAATCGAAGCAAGGATGCTTGTGATGGATGAGAAGAGGGCGTAAATTCCAAAAACTTCCGGGCTGAACAGGCGGGTAATTGCTGGCGATGAGACCGCCATGATGATTTGGGCAATGGCGGTGCCGGAGACTAACGTAAATATATCGCTAGTAAATCTTGCGCTTGTCCCGTCATTCTTTTTTTGGGGGGATTCTTTATTCATAAAGAATTTACGCTATTTGTTTTGTTCTTCTTAATAGCGATTGGCGTTGATGGCATTTAATTTTTTCTTTTATAAAAAGATACGATCCAACGGCTTCTTTTGGCGCCCGGTATAAAGCGGAGAATCGCATGTTTCAAGCCAAAGATAAGATATTTTAAGACCCCTGGTTTATCTGAGTTGATATGTCCACAAGAAGGACATATTATATTGCGACCGGGCGTGTATGTTTTCAAATTTTTTTGTTGAAAATTTACAACGAATGGGGATTGATACCAAGCGCGAACCCCAATGGTTTTTATCAATTCGAAATTTTGGAATAATGTTTTATGGGTATTCCTATCCAAACTACGGGTATGTAAATTCCTGTGGAACAAGTTGCCGCACTTTCCACATCTGATGTTCGAATCGGGCAAATATTCCTGATTGGGAGTGGAAATAATAATGTACTGTTTTGTTATCCGTTCGATCTCACTCAATGCTTTTTCATAGACGCCTTCGGGTAAATGTTCTATGGTTTCGGCGCAAACAACAGCATCGAATTGTTGATTTGCAAACGGCACGTCGTTGACATTGGAAATAACGCGCTTGCCTTTTGCAAATTGAATAGCCGCAGAACTGAAGTCCGCGCTGAAAACATTGAATCCCTTTTCTGCAAATTGATTTGTGATAGCGCCATCTCCACAGCCTAGATCGAGGATTGAATTGACTTCGGCTGGAATAAAAGATTGTGTTACGGTAATGCGCTCGAGATTCGCGCCATCTGGCGCGTATCCCCATTTGGGGAATTTGTTGTAATACTCAACCATGCGTTCTTTTTCATTCATGCTTATTTATCCTTCGCAAATGCTTTCACCGCCGCAATCACCTCATCCTGCTGGGACTGACTCAATTCAGGGTACAGCGGCAGGGCGAGGGTGTGCAGCGCGGCTTCTTCCGCGTGGGGGAAATCGCCTTCTTTATAACCGAACTTCTTGCACGGGATAGAGAGATGCGGCGGCAGCGGATAATATACTTCGGACGCGATTCCTTTTGATTTCAAAAATGCTTGCAGTTCATCGCGCTTTTCAACGCGGATAATATACAGGTGATAGACATGCCTGCCCCAATCCAACTCAATTGGCGTGACAATTCCCAGCGGGGCGAGATGTTCGGTATAGCGGTATGCCAACGCGCGGCGCGCATCGTTCCACGAATCCGCGTGCGGAAATTTGGCTTGCAGGATCGCGGCTTGCAACGCATCGAGTCTGCTGTTGTAGCCGACTTCTTCCGAATAATATTTTTTCTTCCAGCCGTGCGCGCGCAGCATTTTCATTCGTTCCGCCAGCGCATCATCATCCGTGACGACCATGCCCGCATCGCCAAACGCGCCGAGATTTTTGGTGGGGAAGAAACTCAAGCAGCCGATGTCGCCCAGCGCGGCGGTTTTCTTTCCAAGATATTCCGCGCCGAAACCTTGCGCGTCGTCTTCGATCACTTTTAAGTTGTGCTTTCGCGCAATCTCGAGGATGGGATTCATCTCGGCGGGGTGACCATATAAATGGACAGGAATGATCGCGCGCGTTTTTTCCGTGATGGCTGATTCGATCCTGGTCACATCCATCTCGTAACTGCGCGGATCAATATCCACAAAGACAGGCTTTGCGCCGACTGCCATCACCGTCCCAGCCGTTGCAAAAAATGTATACGCAGGGATGATGACCTCATCGCCCGCGCCGATGTTCAACGCGCGCATGGCGATCACCAGCGCATCCGTGCCAGAAGCAAGTCCGATGGCATGTTTGACGCCAAGATACGACGCGATGCTTTCCTCAAACTTCGTCACCTGCGGACCGAGAATGAAATGTCCCGACTCCAGCGTGGCGATCACGGCATCATCAATTTCTTTTTTAATGGAATGATATTGGGCGGTTAAATCAACCAATGAAATCATAATTCACCTTTTTTGTTGATGGACGGAGTCGAAAGTCTCCCGACTTTCGCGCACATGCAAAATCAGGAGATTTTGCAATCCGTTTTGGTTACAACTTGC
>DZBA01000356.1 GCA_022729775.1 Anaerolinea thermophila
CCGCCGACCATGACCTTGATACGCGGGCGGAGATTTTCCTTATCCAGTTCTTCGATGACTTCACGCTGGCGCACCATCGTCGTCGTGAGCAATGCGCTCATGCCGATAATCTGCGCGTCCACTTCGATTGCCTTGCCGATGATTTTGTCCGCAGGGACATCCACACCCAGGTCAAAGACTTCAAAACCCGAAGCGCTCAACATCGTGCCAACAAGCGTCTTGCCGATTTCGTGAATGTCGCCTTCGACGGTGGCGAGGACAACACGTCCCAGCATTTCACGCGCCGAGCCGAGTTTCTTCAATTCAGGTTCAAGCACCGCAACAGCGGCTTTCATCGCTTCGCCAGCCATGACCAATTCAGGGAGAAAGGCTTCGCCCTTGCCGAACTGGTCGCCGATGTAGTTCACGCCCACCACAAAGCCCTTGGTGATTGCTTCCAATGGGTGCATACCCACTTCAATGGCTTTGTTCGCCAACTCGGTGGAAATATCCGAGTCCCCGTCAATAATGCTTTGCGCCATCTCTTTGAAAAGTTCTTCTGACATATCAATTCTCCTTTTTATTTTTTGGGAGTCGAACGTCTCCCGACGTTGGTCGCAAAATCTGGAGACTTTGCGCTCCGAATGAGGAATGAAACTTGTTCTTCTTTATCCCGCAACAGTTCCGCGGGGATATTCAAATATTTTTTCAACCACTTGCCTGATTCCATCAAATGTAAAATGGATTTCTGCGCGGCTTTTTCCCCGTCCTGTTTTTTGAGCGCGTCTAAAATTGCGGCATGTTCTTTATTCATATTGTCCATGCTGTCTTCCAATAAACCTGGGATGCGAAACACGGCTTCGTATAACATCCAATCAGGAAAAGCGTTCGAGACGATTTCGTACATTTTGACCAGCAAGTCATTATTTGTGGCTTTCGCAATTTTGATGTGAAAATCGCGGCTGAGTTCGCGCACATGGGGCATTTCGTTCAAGCTGTGATGTCCCTGCATATCGGCGAGCATTTTTTCCAGCTCGATAATTTGCGCGCGCGTAATGTTCTTTGCGGCTTCTCTGGCAATCAACACCTCAAAGATAATTCTCATCCCGTAGGCTTCCACAATGTCGTTGACCGCCATCTCGCGCACGCGGACTCCGCGATAGGGGACTCGTTCCGCGACGCCGGAAGCGACCAGCAGGTCGAGCGCCTCGCGCACGGGAGTCATACTCACGCCCATTTGGGTGGCGATGTCCTCCTGTCTCAGCCAGTCGCCCGGCGAATACTTCCCCGCAATAATTTGCCGGTGTAACGCTTCGTAGATTTCTTCTTTGAGCGGTTTATGTTCCAAATTCAACGCCATGATTATATATTATATATATTGAAAGATAATTCTGGAAGATGCGAATGTCACGAAAAATGTCACAAGGCGCAAATAAAAAAAACGGGCGACTTTGCTAAAAGTCGCCCGCATGAATCAGCGAAATCGGAACGTTTCGCGCAAGGGGTGTTAATTATTTGGCGCGCCCGCATTCACCCAGTCTTTGATGATTTGGAGCTGCCCGTCTGTGAGTTTATCTCCGCGCTTGGGCATCTTCCCTTTGGCAATTAACTCGACCAACATGCTTTCATCCGCATTGCCGAGGACAACGACCTCGCCATTGAACGAGCCTTCCATTAATTTTTCGTAGCTGGTCATATCCAAACCTTCTTTGATCTGGTCAATGCCATGACACTTGTTGCAGCTTTTCTCGAAAATCGGCATCACGTCGCTTGCAAAGCTGACTTCAGAAGCGGGCGCGTCCGCACTTGCCTGTGTTGGAGCGGCAGCAGATTCTGTTGCTGGGATTTCAGTCGCGGGGGCTGAAACTTCGGGAGCAGGCGAAGGCGCGGTGGAAGTCGGGGTCGCGCTGCTCGCGCACGCTGCTAAAATCAAGGTGAAAAGTCCGATGGTTGTGTATAAAGTTTTTCTCATGGTGTTCTCCTATGTTTGAATGAGAAAATGACGCAATGATTTAGACTATTCTTACCCGAATTTAGGTTATACTTCGCAAAACCAAACCACTTACAAGAGGAATCAACATGATTGTTCAAGTCGTTTATCTGGAAGTGAAAGATGGAGAGCTGGACGCTTTTTTGAAAGTGGCTTCTGCCAATATAGCAGAGAGCAAAAAAGAGGAGGGAGTCGCGCAGTTTGATTTGTTACAGCAAGCGGACGCGCCGAATCAGTTTATGTTGTATGAGGTTTATAAAGATGAATCCGCGCTAGAGGCGCACCGCAAGACTGCTCATTTCCAATACTGGCTGGAAGTGGGCGTGCCGCTGTTAACCAAGCGCGAGAAAGTTTTGTATCAATTGCTTTAATCGGAGTTCGGAAGTTCTACTTCCGAATTTGGGAGTGTCTAATTTTGTGGGCTTGCCTATATTTTTTTACCACCGAGACACTGAAGCACGGAGAAAACCTTCAAAGAATCTCAGTGTCTCCGAGTCTCAGTGGTAAAAGTTTTTTTCTAGCCCGTCTTTTTAGCCACTTTCCCGAATTTGCAAAAGTAGAACTTTTGCACTCCCATATTACGGAGAATTTATGGAAATTGATTTATCCCCTTTGAAAGTTTCATTGGAAAAATTCATTCCGCTTGGCAGGTCGGGACTTTTGCCCGCGCTGCATGAAGCGCAAAAACTTTATGGCTGGCTGCCGCAGGAAGTTGCGGCGGAAGTGGCGCGCGCGCTGCGCGTTCCACTGGCGGATGTTCACGGAGTCATCGAGTTCTATTCGATGTTCTATAACAAGCCGACAGGTAAAAAAATTATCCGCGTTTGCACCGATCAAGCCTGCGCTTTACAGGATGCGGACGGCGTTCTGGAGAGACTTTGCAAGCAGCACGGAATCGCGCCGCATGAACTCAACGCGGATTCTGACCTGACCATCGAGCCGAGTCCGTGTTTGGGGCTGTGCGATCAAACGCCCGCAGTTTTAACAATGGACAGTGATGGATGGAACGTTAGCAGTGACGCATCGGAATCAAGTCGCCCTCTTTCTATGGTGTATGGTCAGCGCATGTTGACGGTCAATTGTGGAAATGGCGAAACCACGTCGCTGGAAAAGTACGGAAAATATTCCGCGTTGACAAAAGCAAAAAATATGTCACGCGAAGAAGTGGTGAATGAAATTAAATCATCGGGTTTGGTGGGGCGCGGCGGTGCGGCGTTTCCGACAGGCATAAAATGGGATGGCGCATTGAAAGCGGATGGCGACCAGAAGTATGTCATCTGCAACGCAGACGAGTCCGAGCCGGGGACTTTCAAAGACCGCGTGCTGCTGCTGGATGATCCGCACCGCATGATTGAAGGCTTGTGCATTGCCGCGTATGCCATCGGCGCGACCAAAGGATATATCTATATTCGCGGCGAGTATCCATATATTGTCCCCGTTTTGGAAAATGCTTTGGATGAAGCAAAACAGGCTGGCTATCTCGAAAACTTTGATATTGAAATCCGCGTCGGCGCGGGCGCATACATTTGTGGCGAGGAGACCGCGCTGTTTGAATCGATCGAAGGGAAGCGCGGTT
>DZBA01000048.1:0-3383 GCA_022729775.1 Anaerolinea thermophila
ATCACGAAGAAAAAGTGCGCGTGGCGGGTTTGGTGACGGTGGTCAAGCCGTACTCCACCAAAGCGGGCAAGCCGATGGGCTTCGTTACCATCGAAGATATTCAAGGCACAATCGAGTTGGTGTTGTTCACGCGCACATGGGAACGCTATAAAGAGCAAATGAAAGAAGGACAAATCATCATCGTCGAAGGCAAGGTGGATACCACCAACACGCCGCCGAAGATTCTCGCGGATGTAATTCGCACCGAGATCAAAGTCATCGCATCTGCGGATTCGCACCCGATGGATGTTCCGCCCGCGCCCGCGCAGCCGCTTCACTACCAGTCGAAGGTGATGCCCGTGCGCAAAGAGAATTCACCAGCTGCGGGTCACACTTCCAGTGCGACAAACTCCGCGCAGCCAAACAGCCACGTTAAAAACGTACCCTACGCCGCTGCTGAATCACCCGCCCAATACGCCGCCCCCGAAGTTGACATGAACACGGGCGACGATGTTCCGCCGCCGCCCGATAACTTCCCCGATGGCTGGGATACGGAATGGCAGCCCTCCTTCGATGACGCGGCGCTTGCCTCTAAGCCCGCGCCGAAATTCAAAAAGGATGAACTCATCACGCCGCCGCAAACCGTGTTGGCGGATTCGATACTGACCGAGAAAGTAGATGAGGTCACGGGCGAAACCACTGTCATGTCATACACTGCGCCCTCGTTGTATGTTCCGCTTGCGAAAGCGAATGAGGAACATCCGCCGCGTCAGATTACGATCATTTTACGCGCATCGCATGACGATAAGCCGCGTGATAAACGCCGCATTCAAACCCTTCATGGCACGTTGATTTCGTTCCACGGAAAAGATAAATTTTCCTTCCACATTTTTGAAAGCGGCAAGGGACATCTGATTGACTTCCCCAATGAGACGACGAATATTTGCCCTGAATTAATTGCGCGACTCTATAAAGTGTTGGGGGAGGAGTGCTGGCGCGTGGAAGATATTTTGGTGCAGTAGAAATATCCTATAAACAAAAAAACAGCCACCGAAGGTGGCTGTTTTTTTTAGAGTGCCCCCACGGAGATTCGAACTCCGGTCTTAACCTTGAAAGGGTTGCGTCCTGGGCCTCTAGACGATGGGGGCGTTCTTTAAGCGGGCGGATTTTATCACTGCATCCGGTCAGCGTCAAGCAATTTTGATACCCAATTTTACACATCCAAGCAAAAATGATTGTAAAGTATAAATTGCGACAAAAGTCACAACGAGAGTTGGGAAGTCCAGTTATATTAAGCGCACATTAATTCAAGGAGAGCCTATGCCAAAAACGCTTTTCATTCTTGCCATCATGGCAGCCGTCCTTGCGCTGGGGTATTTTGCGTATGTGACCGACGCCGTCGCTTATGTGGGAACATCCCCTGAAACCTGCGCCAATTGCCATGTAATTGATTCTCAATATGAAAATTGGTATCGCAGCACGCATAAGAACTGGGCAAAGTGTACCGACTGCCACCTGCCGCACGATAATCTTGCCATCTTTTACGTTGAAAAAGGCAGACAAGGAATGAACGATTCCTTTGCCTTTGTATCAGGAAATATCCCGCCTGCATTTCGCGCAAACGAAGCCACCAACAAGATTGTTCAGGAAAATTGTATCCACTGCCACGAAGATTCAGTGGAGGATATGTTGACCGCCGGCGGACAGCCCCTGGACCGCAATTGCTGGGATTGCCACCGCAATATCGCGCATGGCGAGCGCGGCGCTTCATTTGCCCCCTATCAAGACTCTACACTCTACCCAACAACTAAATAAGGAGAATGTCTATATGAAGAATTACACTACTCTCACCTTAGTCGGACTTGTGATCGTGCTTGCCGTCGCATTAGTCGGCGTGTTGATGTACGCGCAGAATCAGACATCACCAGAACGCGCAACTCAACCATTGGTTGAAATCGCGCCCATGGAACCCGATTCCGCCAAGTGGGGTTTGAACTTCCCCAACCAGTACGATTCGTTGATGAAGACCAAAACGAATAATGTGGATACGACCTACGGCGGCTCATCCGCTTTCTCATGGCTGGAGCGCGACCCGCGCCAGAAAATCCTTTTTGCAGGCATGCCATTCAGTAAGGACTATAACGATGATCGCGGTCATATCAACATGCTGGAAGATGTCCGCGCGACAGGACGCCTGAATTTGGATGACTCTGATCCCAAGCATACTCCCGGCACTTGCTATTCCTGCAAATCATCCGACAATCCTGGCCTATGGGCTGAGATGGGCATGGAGGAATTCGACAAGATGTCTTTTAATGAATTGACGCCGCACATCAATAATTCGCTGGGTTGCGCCAACTGTCACGAAGCCGGCACCATGCGCTTGATTGTCACCAACCCCGCGCTCGAAGAAGCCTTCAAAGCGCAAGGCAAAGATTGGAAAACTTTCTCGCGCCAGGAAATGCGCACCGTCGTTTGCGCCAATTGCCATGTCGAATATTACTTCAAAGGCGATGGCAAGTACCTGACCTTCCCCTGGGAAAACGGTACCGACGTCGAAAGCATGATTAAATATTACGAAGAAGAGGGCTTCAAGGATTGGGCGTACCCCGATACCGATACCCCCATGCTCAAAGCCCAGCACCCTGAATATGAGTTCTTCACACAGGGCAGCACTCACTATAACGCTGGCGTTTCCTGCGCGGATTGCCACATGCCCTATACCCGTGATGGTGCGGCAAAGTATTCCTCGCACGACGTTCACAGTCCGCTGCTCAACCCCGAAGAGGCTTGCGGACAATGCCATGCCGATACCAACTACGTCGTGGAGCGCGTGAACATTATCCAAGAGCAGGTCGCTTCGACCAAAATTGCCACCGAAGACGCGATTATTGACGCGGTCACAGCCATCAAAGCCGCTGTTGCAAACGGCAAAGCCGACGCCGCCCTGTTGGATGAAGCGCGCAAACTTCACCGCGAAGCCCAGTTCATGTGGGACATTGTCTCCGCTGAAAACAGCACAGGCTTCCACAATCCTGAATACGCGTTGAAGACTTTGGCTGAAGCCACCAACCGCGCGCGTCAGGCGCAAATGCTTGCCGCGCAATCCATTGGTGATACCAGCTTACTGGCGACGGGAAGTTATTACAACGTGAAGTAGGCAGGTAGACAAGTAAACAGGTAAATAAGAAAGACGCTCTCCAAAACGGAGGGCGTCTTTCTTATGAATTTTATCAAGTTATTACGACTGATGATATATCCCCAACGCAATGAGTCTTTTACGTTCCTCGATTAATTGTTCCTCGTTAAGCCTGAATATTTTTACAGTCACGCGCCCTTCGGGTGTGAGTGGGGAAATTACCCCGTCCTTTAAATCAAAATGTTCTCTCCACATTTGTTTGCGA
>DZBA01000048.1:3483-9508 GCA_022729775.1 Anaerolinea thermophila
TTGCGACGGTTACAGCGCAAACAAGCCAAAGCGAGATTATCCGCAGTTGTATCTCCGCCGTGTTGAACGGGGACAATATGGTCAGGCTCATGCTCGTAAGCGCTGGCTGACTGAGGCATCAAGCAATATTCGCACTGGTTTTTTGCGCGCTCTCTAACGATCTTACGGAGCGATGATGATACATCCATGTTATTTGCTTTTGCCCAATAATTGTTCTTGTGCCTGCGTTTTTAACATGACGAGAAAATGCTCAAGCAGTTCAATTTCGTCCAATTCATGCTGTTCATCTTCCGAGAGCAGACCTGATTCGTTTAGGGCAAGCAACCGTCTTAAATTATTTTGCGCGCGCGCGGATACTTTATAAGCCGCCACTTGCTTGGGCGTCGGTCCTTTGGATAGGAATTCCACCACCTCCGTAACGGTTTGAGCCGTTGGGGTTTTGAAGCCAGCCAGCAAGAGTTCCAGCGTCAGCGGCAGCCATTGATTCAACCGTCGTAACTTTGGGGCAAGCGTGTCCGGGACGTTCATGGTCACTTCAATCATATTTACCTCCTCTCTAATTATGCGGCTGGGTCCACTGGCGGAAGATTTCCTTATCCACAATTTGGATGCGACGGTCTTCGATGGCGATTGCGCCGCTTCTTTCGAGTTCTTTCAGCGAGCGCGCCACCACCTCGCGGACAGTTCCCAGCCGCGCGGCGAGTTGTTCCTGCGTGCAATGCTTTTCCTGCGGAAGTTCTTCGATCAAACGTGCGAGGCGATGCGTAACTTGGTAGAACGCCATTTCGCTAACCTTGTGAACCATGCCGCGCAGCATCCTTCCAAAGTTGACCAGCACTTTTTGCGCAAACAGCGGATGCGACTTGATTAGCCCGCGCAGCATTTCGCTTTCGATCACCCATACGCGGCATGTTTCCAGCGCTTCCACGTTGACAGGATTCATTCCGCTGTCAAACGCGGGGACTTCGGCGAAGGTATCGCCTTCCTGCAAAATGCGGACAATGTACTGCCGACCTTGCGGAGATAAGCGGAATAATTTTGCGCTGCCCTCTTCGACAAAATACAAACCATCGCAGGGGTCGCCTTCCCAAAAAAGCGTAACGCCGCGCTGGTATTCGCGTTTGGTCATGTGCTTTGCAATTTCTTTGAGCATTTCATCGGGCAGGTCATCGAAATACTCGTTGCTTCGCAAAGCCTGAATACGCTCTGACGTTTTTGTATCAACAGTCTTCATTTAGATTTCACCAAGCAGAACGCGGTCTGTGCCACGACCAATCTCCCAGGGGTAAATGATAAAGGCGTCGGTCACTGCCGCAAAATAATCGGGGCGCGCGTTTCCAAACAGGTTGCGATATGGGTTGAAGTGCAGCACGCAGGTTTCGGGAAATCCGCCCGCGGCAGAGACGCGATTCTTTACGGCGGTAATGGTGCGCCCCGAACCCCAAACGTCATCCACAATCAAAGTGGGACGCCCGCGCAGTTTATCATCGGCGGGGAATTGGATGAACTCGGGCCACGCCATCAGCGACGCGCGCTCGCTTCGCATTTGCGCGGGGAAATCCACTGCGGCGGTGAGGATGTGCGTAATGCCCATCGCTTCGGCAAGCATTCCACCGGGGACGATGCCCCCGCGTGTGATCATAACCATTGCGGTAAATTCGCGTTTGAATTGCGGAAGCAGGTAATCAATCAGTTTATCTACTTCCTCCCATGAAATCATTTCACGGCGGGGTTCAGGTTGCATGAAAGTCCTTTTGGTAAATTTTTTTCAACACAAAGTACACGAAGCGCACAAAGGAGGTTTAAGGTTTCCTTTGTGACCTTTGTGTTTAACTTCTAGTGTTAATATCTCACTTTACGCACTTTAAACATGTCACCCTGAGCGTAGCGAAGGGTCTCCGAGACAATCGTAGAGGTTCTTCGCTGCGCTCAGAACGACACTGCGTAAGGTGAGTTAATATCCCAATACCGCAGCCAGCGGAGCAGGGGCAGAGACGCGCTCGGATGAGCCGTGCGCGCGGGCTTTTTCCACATCACGCGCCCAGATGTACAGGCAGGTGTGGTATGCGGTGCTGGTGTAGGAACTGAAAATACTGGCGACCAACACAAAGGGCAGGAAGATGAGCGCGGCGATGACAAGTCCTGTGACGGTGAGCGCAGCGCTGCTGCTTGCTGAAAGCGTGCCAAAGACAACCAGACCTGCCAGCGCAAGTCCAATCATGACGAAGACAAAGCCAATCAAGCCTGTGACAAAACCCACGCCCACTGTGCTGATGCCGATGAGCAGCAGGTTTTCTTTGGCTATGTTCCCCACGCGCTTCAATCCGTCTTTGAGATTCAAGTCATCAATGATCATGGCAGGCAATACAAGATAGGCAGCCTCTGTCCACAAGGTTTCGAGCAGGCTTGTTGCTGTGCGCATTAAATTAGCGGTGAGATTCTTCTTCTTATTTTTTTGCGCCGCGTTCTTCAACAAGTTGACCGCTGTCGAAGCCGCTGCCAGCGTGAGGATGTCCCAAAAGTCGCGGCGGACGATTGCCCAGGCTTTGTCCATCCTGCCATCGCCTTCGGAAAGATAGCCGTAAATTAAATAGATGGTCATGGCAGAGAAAACGTAGGTCACGACAAATTGGGCAAAGACCAACACGCCGCCTAGAACAAATGTGACCATGCCCCCAATTCCTTCGGTTCCAAAAATCAGGTACGAAACAGCCATTGGGACAATTCCCAACACAGAGACAATCATCCCCGCGATGAGGGCGTAGACAGAAGGCTTGAGCAGGTCTTTATCTTGAAACGCCATGCGCCAAGCCTGTTTGAGAAAACCCCAGCCGAGCGAAAAACTTTGCATAGGACACTCTCCTTTAGATTGATGGTTCGATTATAGCAAAATTAAATTACCTTGACCGCGCTCCCCCGCTCGGTCTTCTCCACCTCGATGCGGTTTGGGAACATATCCTTCAACTCGTCCAAATGTGTGATGACGAGAATCTTCGCAAAGTCATGTTTGACCAGATTGATCGCCTCGACCAGACGCAGCCTGCCCAGCGCGTCTTGCGAGCCGAAGCCCTCATCAATAACCAGAGTTTGCAAGCGCGCGCCTTTTCTTTGCGCCAAAATTTCCGAGAGCGCGAGTCGAATCGCAAAGTTGATGCGGAACGCTTCGCCGCCCGAATACATCTCATAATCGCGCATCCCGCTCCCATCGCTGATTTGAATTTCCAGCGTTTCTTTTTTATCTTCGCGCTTCTTATCTTTATATTCTTCCAGCGTGCTAAAGCGCACAGACATTTGACCGTCGCTCAATCTTTCCAGCAGGCTGTTTGCCTTGTCTTGAATTTGCGGCAGCGCTTGTTCGATGAGCAGGGCAGGCACGCCGTCCTTGCTGAAGGAGCGCTCCAGAATTTTATAGCGCATTGCCTGTTGAGCCAGTTCGCCGCGCCGCTGTTCATAATCGGATTTGCGCGCGCGCAACGCGGTCAACGCCTGAACTTTTTGCTGCGCCCCGCCGACCTGTTCGCGGGTTTCGTTTTCTTCTTCCCGCAGTGAAAATAACGCGCGTTCGGCGGCGTTCAAATCGGGCGCGGAAGATTCCGTTGCCTCCAAATTTTTCTTTGCGGATTGATGTTCAGATTCCAAGGTTGCGATTTCAGATTTTCGACTTTCGGTTTCAGAAGTCTGGCTTTTGATTTCGCTTTCGATTTGTTTAATAACCTCGCGCGCGGTATCCAACTTGCGATATTCTTCATCCGCAGCCCGCATATCGAGTTCCTCTTTTCTTTTTGCGCCATGCGCCGAAACGTCATAGCCGAGTTTCGCAAGTTCCTTATCCAGCGACTTCAATTGCTTGCGCGCGCCTTCGGCAAAGGATTCATTCTCCAACAACAGCGTTACATCTTGCAGGCGCTTTTCGCCGTTCGATTTCCAATCCTGTTCAGCGGATTGGATCGCCCCTACGCGCTCGTTCAACTGCGAGATGGCGTTGGAATATTTCACGCGCTCATTTTCCGCATTGGTTAATTTGGCTATCAGCACTTGGTGGGCGGCAATTTCAGATTCTATGTTCTCGATGTCTTTCTTGTTTTCGCGGAATTGGTCTCCCCTGGTTGTGCCTTCGCGCGTCAAATCTTCGATTGTTTTCGCGCGATGACTTTCCGTTAGTTCTTGTCCGCAAACGGGACAAAAAGATTCGCTGGTTTCTTCCAGTTTTTTAATTCGCTCTGCAAGCGCATCCATTTCTTTTCGCAGCGATTCGTTTTCCGCCTTTAAGGTTGCCGCTTTTTCACGCGCGTCATTTTTGCGCGTTTCCAACTCTGCGCGTTCTTTTATTTTTTCTTCGACTTCGCTTAATGATATTTTAGCCGCTTCGACCTGTTCTTCCAATTTGCCGATTCCCATTAACTGGTCGTTGATTGTCAACTGCTGATTCTTTAACGTTTCGCGTTCTTGTTCCAGTTTTGCGCGTTCCACTTCGACCTCGCGCAGCAAGGGTTGGCGCTGCTCATCATATTCGCGGAATTGACTCGCCACCGCGTCGAGTTCTTCCAACTGCTTGCGCGTCTTTTGCCATGACCGATACGCTGACTCGATTTGCTTTGCGCGGCTGATTAAATCCGCGTGAAGGGCGCGCGCGGATTCTTTCTCCGCAAGCCGCGATTCGATTCCCGCAAGCGCGGCGCGCGATCGTTCCAGCGCGGCGGATAAAGTCGCGGCGAGTTTTTTTTGCTCGCTGACCAACGCCGCGTTCCGTCGAATATTTTCCAGCGCGGATTCTTGCGTGGCGCGGGCGGAGGATAACTGCGCGAGGGATTTTTCCAACTCCGCGAGGCGACTCTTCCGCGCGGATTCTTCCGCGAGTTCGCCGTCAATCTCTGCAATGCGCCCTTCTACTTCGCGGATGTCGTCTTCGATGCCCTTGCGTTTTTCTGCCGCGCGTTCTTTATACTCGTCCCAAATTTCGAGACCCAAAATCGAACTTAAGATTGCTTTGCGCTCGCTGGCTTTCTTCTGCGTGAATTGGTCGGCTTTGCCCTGCAAAAAAAACGAGGCGTTGATAAACGTTTCATAATCGAGGCGCAGGGTTTGTTCGATGCGCGTTTGAGTCTCGCTGGTTGATTTTTCTGTCAGTGGACGCCAGTCATCGTCCGCTTGAATTTGAAATTCGAGCGTGGTTGATTTTCCGCGCGGAAGTTTTCGCAGCACGCGATATGTATTGCCTTCATAGCGAAATGTCAGCGCAACTTCGGCGGCTTTGACGTTTGCATTCAAATTGATGACATCCGCGCTTTTTCCGCGCGCTTTGCCGAACAACGCCCAGGTGAACGCATCCAGCAGGGAGGATTTCCCCGCGCCGTTCTGACCGGAGATGCACGCCAGATTGAACGAATCAAAGTCCAAATCAACCGGCTCTTGATATGAAAGAAAACCTGCAATACGAAGGTGAATGGGAATCATTAGTTCGATTATAATCGAACCACTATGTTTGAATCAGAGACACCCCGCGCGCGCCTGCGCACCGCGCTCATCATGCTCATCGTGGCGACCATCCCCTGTTATTGTATTGGGTTTATCGCGCTTTCCCTCGCGCCCAATCCGGGCGTCGCCACCGAAACGCCTACCGTCACGCTTACCAGTGAGGTGGTTACGCCTTCGCCTGTCATCAGCCTGACTCCGCTGGTTGTCACCGGGACAGTAACGCCCACGCCGACTGAAAGTCAAACGCCGACGGCAACCCTTACGCCCACCATTACGTTGACGCCCTTCCAGCCAAGCACGCTGACGCCAACGGTGACGCATACGCCGAGCAACACGCCGACGTTTACCCCGCCGCCCACAATTACCAACACGCCGAGCAGCACGCCGACGTATCCATTTACGCTGACGCCTATAACGCCTTCCGCTACGCCGGTGACTCCTTCTACCACGACCCCAAGCCCATTCCCAACCGCTTCTGGCGGCGAATAAAAATCAACCCAGCCGTTCCGAAGGATGAGATGTTCCAGCCTTCGGAACGTTTTGCGTAAGA
>DZBA01000048.1:9608-14317 GCA_022729775.1 Anaerolinea thermophila
ATGAGTTAACAATGAATGATATTCTCCCTTTTCTAAAATCAATGCTTTCTGTCTCCGGCTTATCGGGGTTTGAATCTCCTGCGGCAGACCTCATCGCGCAGAAGTGGACTCCGCTGGTGGATGAACTCACGCGCAGCAGACTCGGCTCGCTGCATGGGCTGAAAAAAGGAGCCGGCAGCGCAAAAACTCCGCGCCCCTCGATCCTAATTGCCACACACATGGACGCCATCGGGTTGATGGTTTCTAACATCTCGGAAGGATTTTTACACATCACCAGCATCGGAGGCATTGACGCGCGCGTATTGCCCGGAATGCCGGTGACCATCCACGCCTCGAAGACGCGCGAAGAGTTGCACGGCGTCATCGTCATGCCGCCCGCGAACCTCCTGCCCGAAAGAAAAGGCTACGGCGTGGTCGGCTTGAATTATCTTTTGATTGATACCGGTTTGACCCCGAAAGAAGTTGCAAAGCGCGTCAACATCGGCGATAGGGTTTCATTTGCCACAGAGCCAGTCGAGATGTCCGGCGGTCACATCAGCGGACATTCGCTCGATAACCGCGCATCCATCGCCGCGCTGACCATCTGCCTCGAAGAATTGAAAAGCAAGGCGCACATTTGGGATGTGTGGGCGGTTGCTTCTGTTCAAGAAGAAGTGACCATGGCGGGCGCGGCGACTTCAGCCTTTCAACTCCGCCCGGATATTGCCATTGCAATGGATGTGACTTTTGGGAAGGGCGCGGGCGCAAACGGTTATGAGACTTTTTCGCTTGGCAAGGGCATCACATTGGGCATCGGTCCCAGTGTTCATCCCTTCCTCCATAAGCGGATGAAAGACATCGCGCAAAAAGTCGAAATCCCCGTCAAGGATGAAGTCATGCCTGAATCATCTTCCACTGACGCGGACATGCTGCAACTCACCGCGCAAGGGATTCCCACGCTCATTGTCAGCATCCCATTAAGGTACATGCACACGCCGGTGGAAGTCGTCGCGATTAAGGACATTCAACGCGCGGGGCGTTTGCTCGCGGAGTTTGTGTCCTCGCTCGAAGCCGACTTCTTCGAAAAAATCGTGTGGGATTAAGAGCGCGTCATGTTTCGTTGGCTTTCTGAAAATTATCGCACGTTTTTATGGGCGTTTGCGCTGGCTGTCGCCGTGTGGATTGCGGCTGTCACCTCTGCCGACCCGGATGAAACGCGCGCGCTTCGAGCCGCCGTCCCGATACAAATTATCGGTCAAGACCCCGGCTTGGTCATCAACAGCGAAATTCCCAAAGAAGTCAATTTGACTTTGCGCGCGCCGCGTTCTGTTTGGAACGCCATCGAAGCAGACCCGCAAAGCGCGCGCGCCGTCCTCGACCTTTCTGGTTTGAGCTCGGGAGAACACACTGCAGATTTGCAAATTCAAATTGATGCCCGCCCGGTGCAAATTGTCTCTGCCGCGCCGCACGCGGTCATATTTGAATTGGAAGCGCTGGCGACACAGACTTTCATCCTCGACCCAAGCGTGGCGGGCGAAGTCGCCATTGGATATCAGGCGGGCGAAATCAACATCGAACCGCGCGAGGTGATTATCGCGGGCGCGGAATCGCAGGTGATGAAGGCAAAACGCGCGCATGTCTCGGTCAACTTGAACGGCATCCGCGAAGACGTAGACCAAACCCTGCCTGTGGACATCCTCGACGAAAATGGCGCGCTGGTCAAAGGCGTGAGCGTCTCGCCGGAGACGGTTCACGTTACGCTGCCAGTCACCCAGCAAGGCGGATACCGCGACGTGGCAGTTAAAGTGGTGACGAGCGGGCGCGTGGCAAGCGGCTATCGCATGACCGATATTTCCGTCTTCCCGCCGGTGGTGACTGTGTTCGCGTCCAATCCGCAGTTGGTGACCGACCTGCCCGGCATCGTCGAAACGCAAATTTTGGATTTGCGAAACGCGCAGGAAGACATCAACACGCGCGTCGCGTTGAACTTGCCCGAAGGCGTTTCCATCATCGGTGAACAAGCCGTGTTAATTCAGGTGGGCATCTCACCGATTGAAAGCAGTGTTACACTTGCAGGCGAGAAAGTCGAAGTTATGGGGCTTGACCCAGCCTTTGCCGCACAAGTTTCCCCCGTCACTGTGGATGTCATTGTCTCTGGTCCCCTGCCTGTGCTGGATATTCTTACGCGGCAGGATGTCAGCGTTACTGTAGACTTAACCGGGCTGGGCATTGGAACGCATCAAATTGCGCCAAAGGTCGAAGCCTTGATTTCGAATGTGATTGTAGAATCCGTCCTGCCAAATACCATAGAAGTTGTGATTACACCCAATATCACACCCATGCCATAAACTGGAGTTTACTTCCCTTTTATGCCAAAAGGTAAAATTAAGAAATGACACAGCCAATTGCCGCCCCCGCAATCATCCATAAACTCGTCGAAACCTTCGAGCAGAATTTACATTCATACCGCGAGAGCAAAAACGAAACCGAATTGCGCCGCCAGTTTTTAGACCCATTCTTCACCGCTCTCGGTTGGGATGTCGCCAATGAAAAAGGGTATGATGAAATAGGGAAGGAAGTTACGCACGAATTTTCAGTTGAGGTCGCTGGTCAGCAGAAAAAAGCGGATTATGCTTTTCGCGTGGGACGCGGAAATAAATTCGATTTTCTGGTGGAAGCAAAAAAGCCTTCTATCAAAATCGAAACGAGTCAGGAAGCGGCTTTTCAAATCCGCCGTTATGGGTGGAGCGCAAAACTTCCCATTAATATCTTGACCGACTTTGAGCATTTCGCCGTGTACGATTGCCGCGCGAAGCCAAGCATCAATGACAAGGCTTCTATGGGACGAATTATGCTCATTCACTATAAAGATTATGTCTCAAGATGGAATGAAATTGTAGAAATCTTTTCGCCCGAAGCGGTGCGAAAAGGCTCATTTGCCAAATATGCCGAAGGCATGAAGGGAAAAAAAGGCACAGCAGATGTAGATGACGCGTTTTTACAGGAGATCGAACGTTGGCGTGAAACGCTTGCTAAAAATATCGCCTTACGAAACGAAGAGATTGACATTGCAGGTTTGAATTACGCCGTACAGATGACAATTGACCGTATTGTCTTTTTGCGAATTTGTGAAGAACGGGGCATCGAGCCTGAAAATCAGTTACTGGAAATTGCGAATCGTGATGGTGTTTATGCAGAATTGCGCGAATTGTTCAAACGAGCAGATACAAAATATAACTCCGGCTTATTTCATTTCAAAGCGGAAAAAGAACAAAATAGCCGTCTCGACGATCTGACTCTTTTACTTGAAATTGACGATAAGGTTTTGAAAGATATTATTTCAAACTTGTATTATCCCAAAAGCCCGTACGCCTTTCTTTATATACCTTCCGACATTTTAGGTCAGGTGTACGAGCGATTTCTTGGCAAAGTGATTCGTTTAACGGCAGGACACAACGCCAAAGTGGAAGAAAAGCCCGAAGTCCGCAAGGCAGGCGGTGTGTATTACACGCCTACCTATATCGTAGAATACATCGTCAAAAATACAGTTGGAAAACTGGTTGAAAACAAAAACCCGAAAGATGTTGCTACACTAAAAATCGTAGACCCTGCTTGTGGTTCTGGTACTTTTCTGCTTGGCGCGTATCAATTTCTATTAGATTGGCATTTGAGTTGGTACACAAATAATGACCCTGAAAAATGGTCGGGCGGAAAATCTCCCGTTATTTATCAATCAGTGACCTATCAAAGGCAATCTGATACGAAGGAAGATGCAAGTGGTAGGCGTGTGATTCGGGAAGGCGTTGTGGATGTCAAGGGCGAATGGCGGTTGACAACAGCAAAGAAGAAAGAAATCTTGCTCAACAACATTTATGGCGTGGATATTGACGCGCAGGCGGTGGAAGTGACCAAACTTTCCCTGCTGCTCAAACTATTGGAAAATGCCAACGGGCAATTAGGACTTGGCATGGAGCGAATTTTGCCCGACTTGGGAAACAACATCAAGTGCGGAAATTCACTGGTTGGATTTGATTATTTTGACGGACAGTTACTTCCAGACGAAAAAGAACGCGCGAAGGTGAATCCGTTCAACTGGCGGCACGAATTCAAAGACGCATACGAAAAAGGCGGCTTTGATGCGGTAATAGGCAATCCGCCATATATTCAGCTTTCAATGGCTGATTACTATAATAAATCTGTCAGTTCGTATTTGGGCAGCCGCTTTTCATCTTCAATGGGAAGATTAAATACATTCGGCTTGTTCATCGAAAAAATACTAAGTTCTGTTTTGAGTAAAAAAGGATATTTCAGTTTCATTATTCCAAACACCATTTTGACTCAGGAATACTATCAAGGTCTAAGAAAGCAAATTCTGGAGTATCAAATTGCAAATATTACCAATTACAAGTATCCTGTATTCAAAGACGCGGTTGTCGAAACAATAGTTTTCGTAATCTGTAATTCAAGTCCGAGCCAGCGCAAAGTGGAAGTTGTTGATTTTGACAACAAGGAAATGACTTCCGCTACGCATTCAATTTCTCAGAAAATATTTTTATCAACCCACAATAACGCTTTTTTAGTCACTTCTGACAAAAAAACTTTCGACGTTAAGCACAGCCTTGATAAACGGGGTGAGCCGTTAGGAAAATTGGCAAATTTAAATCAGGCGATTGCCCTCAAATATGACAGAAGCAAATCCTTATTTGAAAAAGCCGAAGCGAAAAATTACA
>DZBA01000357.1 GCA_022729775.1 Anaerolinea thermophila
GCTGATTTCCATTCCGCGTGATTTATGGGTATTCATCCCCACTGTTGGAATGCAGCGCATCAACACCGCCTATCAAAGCGGAGAAGTGAGCGGCTACCCGGCAGGCGGAGCGGGTTTGTTAAAAGACACAGTCACATATAATCTAGGCATTCGCATTGACCATACCGCAATGGTGGACTTCGACGGCTTTCGCCGCATCGTGGATACGCTCGGCGGAATCGAAATTCCCGTCTCATGCGCCTACACAGATTGGCGTCTGATTGACCCATCCTATGACCCATATAATGAAAATAACTGGTGGCTCTACACCGTCGGACCGGGACAAATCCACATGGATGGCGACCTTGCCTTATGGTATGCGCGCTCGCGTTCCAAATCGAATGACTTCGACCGCGGACGCCGCCAGCAGGAAGTCCTGCGCTCCATTTTCAACAAGGCATTGCAGACCGATACCTTCAACAAGATACCGCAGCTCTATAGTGATTTTTCCAGTTCCATCATCACCGATATCGGACTCGGCAGCGCGCTCAGCATGTCGCCTTATGCGCTCAACTTTACCAACGCCAACATTCGCGGATATTACATCCGCCCGCCGTATGTCAGCTCGTGGATGACGCCCGGCGGCGCGGCGGTTTTGCTCCCCAATGACGAAGCCCTAAAGCAGCTGCTGGCGGAAGCCACAACCCTATCCACGTATGCAGCCGCGCGAGAGACAATCACAGTGGAAGTGCAAAACGGCATCCCCACCGAAACGTTGGACGCGCTCGCCGCTTCGCGCTTGAATTATGCGGGCTACCAGACCATCCTCTCCCCGGCTGACCGCCGCGATTATTCATCGTCTGTGATTGTAGATTTCACGCCGCAGCAAGACCCAAACCAAAGGCAGACTCTCATTGCCGCGCTGAATTTATACTCTGCCAATGTCATTTCGCTTCCCAACGGCAGCCCCGCCGCGCAATATCGCGTCATTCTCGGTTATGATTATGACTCATGTTTTCAACCGCAAGAATTATCACACTAGCGTAATGGTTGACATCTCATCATAAATTCGCTAAACTATACGAAAAAACTACGCGCTATGAAGTAAGGATAAAGCATGGCTAAAGCAACCCCTACAAAATCCGCACATATTACAACCAAGTCCCTACTTCCCACCGCCATCAACGGCTGGGAAATGTTCCTCAAAGACCAGGGAAGTTCCACGCACACGGTTAAGGCGTTTCTCTCTGACGCGCGCTTGTTGATGAAATTCCTCGCGCCCGATAAATCCATTGGGACAATTACCACCGACGACCTGAATCACTTCTTCGAATGGATGGAAAAAGATCGCGGCGTTCCATGCAGCCCGAAGACGCTTTCGCGGCGCATTACATCGGTCAAGTCGTTTTTTCGCTGGCTGACCAAATACGGCGCGCTGACTCTCGACCCCGCGGAAAAAGTCGCGCAGCGTTCGGTCATCAGCCCGCTTCCGCAGGTGTTGACCCATGACGAGTACGAAGCCGTGCTGCTCGCCGCCGACCGTCATCGCCGCAACCCCAAGCCCGACGCGCGATACTACACTTTGATTTACCTGCTGCTGACCACAGGCATTAAAAAAAGCGAATGTTTGGGAATTCATCTCAATCACGTCGAGTTGGAATCTAAAAAAGAACCGTATATTTTTATCCGTTATGCAAGCCCCGCCAATCGTTACAAGGAACGCAAAATCGAATTGGAGCAGGATTGGATTGCATCCTACAAGGAATATCTTGCGCAATACACCCCTGTTGACAAGGTCTTCCCCTGGTCACAGCGCAGGCTGGAATATTTATTGGAAGACATCAGTGAAGAAGCAGGCTTGACCAAACACCTGTCCTTTGACATGTGTCGCTGGACGTGCGCCCTGCGTGATTATCAATCTGGCGTTGAAGCCGATAAAGTGCGCGAAAAACTCGGCGTCTCGAAAATTCAATGGCGCGAATTATTCATCAAACTCAGGCAACTGAACGGCGAAATCAAATAACCTTCAACCACGAAAGCCAACCATGAAAATCTACAATACCATTACCCGTAAGACCGAAGAATTTGTCACCCACGAACCGAACCTCGTCAAGATGTACGTCTGCGGCGTGACCGTGTATAACGACGCGCACGTGGGACACGCCATGTCTGCGCTGGTGTTCGATATCATCCGCCGCTATTTGATGTATCGCGGATACGAAGTCAAATACGTGATGAACTACACCGACGTGGACGATAAGATCATCAACCGCGCAAACGAATTGGGCGTCCCTCCGCTGGAACTTTCCAACCGCTACATCGAAGACTACGCGCGCGACCTTCAAAGCCTGAATGTGCTGCCCGCCACGTCCAATCCGCAGGTGAGCAAGACCATTCCGCTCATCATCCAATTCATCGCAGGCTTGATTGAAAAAGGTCACGCCTACGCCGCATCGAACGGCGATGTGTACTTCCGCGTCACCAGTGATGAGGACTATGGAAGATTATCGGGGCGCAAGTTGGAAGATATGCAAGCAGGCGCGCGCATCGAAGTCGGCGAAGCCAAAGACCACCCGATGGATTTTGCGTTGTGGAAAGCCGCAAAGGAAGGCGAAATCTCATGGGACAGCCCCTGGGGAAAAGGTCGCCCCGGTTGGCATATCGAATGTTCCGCGATGAACCTTGCGGAACTCGGCGAGCAGATTGACATTCACGGCGGCGGCAATGACCTCATCTTCCCGCACCATGAAAACGAAATCGCGCAAAGCGAATGTTACACCGGCAAGGAATTTTCGCGTTACTGGGTTCACAACGGCATGTTGCAACTCGGCGGCGAGAAGATGTCCAAGTCATTGGGCAACATCGTCAGCATCAAGGAATTTTTATCCAAGCGCGAAGCAGACGTGATGCGCATGTTGGTCTTGAACGGAACCTACCGCGCGCCGCTACTGTTCAACAATGACACGCTCGACGCGGCAGAGAAAAACGTCGCGCGGCTTAAATCTGGGTTGAAGCCTGCCTCCCCATCCGCAAAGGGACTCGCGCCCGAAGCAGAATCCACGCTCAAATCTGCGGCAGAATCCGCGAAGGCGAATTTCATCGAAGCGATGGACAATGACTTCAACACCGCAGGCGCAATTGCCGCGCTGTTCGAGTTGGTCAAGATGATTAACACCGCGCGAGATAACGGCGCGACGCAAGCGCAGATTCAACCCGCGCAGGAATCCTTCCGCGAATTATCCAACGTTTTGGGATTGAAACTCGAAGACAAGCAAGGCTCTGAAGGCGCGGATGCTTTCATCAATTTATTGATCGAAGTGCGCGGAGAAGTCCGCAAGCAAAAATTGTGGGCAATGTCTGATTTGATTCGAGACCGCCTTAAAGAACTCGGCGTCACGCTCGAAGACAGCAAAGATGGGACAACGTGGAAGTGGAGTTAGGTGAAGATAGAGAAGACAAGAGAATAGAAGAGTAGAGAGTAGAGAGTAGAGATTGGTCGAGGACTTCTGAAAATTCAGAAGTCCTTTATTT
>DZBA01000358.1 GCA_022729775.1 Anaerolinea thermophila
GGTTTACAGTCGCGCGACCAATGCCGCCCGCCGCGCCAGTGATGAGGAGTGTTTTATTCATGGGTATCTTCTTTCAGATTTGGAGTGTGTGAGTCGAACATGTAGAGCAAGCCGCCGGGCAGTGAGAGTAGGATTTGCATGACGCGAGTGAGCAGGGCGACGAGAATTGCTTTTTCAGCAGGGATATTTTGCCAGTTCAAAATTGCCACCAGCGCAAACTCCATGATGCCAATCCCATTGAGCGTGATGGGCAACATGCCGAGAATGCCGATGAGGGTTGCGGCGTAAATCGCCACGCCCCACGAAACGCGGATGCCGACAACAAGGTAATACATTTGCCATGCGGCGGCGATGACTCCAACGAACAACAGGGAATACATCATTCCCAGCAAGGTAGACCTTCGCCCTTGTTGTCGTATTAATTTATATATTTCCGTAATTTTATCCCAAGCGCGATCAAAAAATTTGGAAGCAAATAATGGCATACGAATTTTTTGAAAAAAAAATCGAAACGCAATTCCAAAAACTAATGCCAAAAAAATTGCAGCCATTCCCCCAATTTCAATGTTGAATAACAACGGTGTTTGGCGCAATTCTTCCCAGTAGAAGATGAGTACGATAGCGTGAACGGTAATGATAGCGACCAATCCGTAAAGCCTGTCTAAAAAAAGGGATGAAAGAATTTTTGTTTTGCTTGTATCAGCGTAGGAACGCAGCGCAAGAAAGCGATAGCCATCCCCGCCGATGGTGGATGGCAGAAAGTTGCCCCAAAAAGAGGAGATGAGGTAAATTTTCCATACATTCCAAAAGCCGGGTTGAATTTTCCATTGTTTTAGTATGATTTGCCAGCGCAAGGCGGATAAAGTATTGTTGAGCAGGGACACTAGCGGCGCAAATAGCAAATACGCCGGGGCGGATTGCGCCAGCGCCACGCGAAATTTTCCCCAATCTATGCTGTAAAAAGAAAAGAACAACAACAAACCAGACCCAGCGATACGGACAGATTGGAGCAATAATTTTTTTTGTCTTTGAAACCTGGCGGCTTTATCATCCATCTTGTGTTCCTTTGCGGCGTGGAATAGGTTTAATTTGTTTGGCTGGAACGCCGCCCGCAACCCAATAGGCTGGGACATCCTTGGTGACTACCGCTCCAGCTGCGATGACCGCGTGTTTACCGATAGTTACGCCGCCGAGAATGATTGCGCCGGAACCGATCCATGCGCCTTCTTCAATGCGGATATTTTTTCCGCTGATAGCGGTTTGACGCTGAAGTCCAAAGGTAGTGTAGTCATGATTGCCGGTAATCAACATAGCGCGGTGTCCGAAGAAAACATAATCTTCGATATACACATCTGCCCCGACGGCGTTGATGAAGGCATCGAACAGCTGCACATGGTTCCCAATGATAACCTTTCCATCCCCAAATATTTCGAACTCGGGGCGGAATTTGACATGTGCGCCGACTTTATCTGCTTTTAGGCGCAACATCCATGCCCTCAGTGCATGCGCGGGCAAAAAATAATATAACGGTTTCCAAATGATTTCTATAAAATGGCGGGCGACATCGTTTTTCACGCGCTATTTTTCTCCTAAAATCATAAAACTTTCCAAAAAGGTGGTCTTTGCGCTATATAACGCTTTCGTCAGTCTCGAGTTTGTTGCCGCGCCATGATTGACCAGCCAGGCGGGAATCAGTTTGCCGATGATGTTTCCAAAATGCGCGGGCAAGCCTACCCAGGGACCGGAGAGCGGATATACCGCCACGTTGCGGAATCCCAAATCGGCGTACAGTTGTACAGCGCGGCGTGGCGTGGTAGGAAAACTGTGGGTATAATCGCCGTTCCAAAATTCCGCTCCCCAATGGATGTAGTTTGGGACAGAGTGACAAACGAGCCCGCCAGGTACAATCACGCGCTTCATTTCGTCCGCCAAATCATAAGCGTGGCGGAAATCTAACATATGTTCGAGGAAGTTGGCAGCAAACGCTACGTCAAACGATTCGGATGCAAAAGGAAGAGGCGGAACCATTGCCTGTACGCGACGTGACAGGTGATGTAAATCTTGCAACATCCGTACGGAAATATCCGCGCAGGTGTAGGGGATGTTTTTCTCACGACATTCTTCCGCGAATGGACCGCGTCCTGGACCTAATTCCAGAACATGCCTCGGGCTTGCGTGATGCTTTAAAATAAGCGCGATTTGATTTTTTGCAATTTTGCGCGCCATGCGGCTGCCTGTTTGCGTGGGTTGCATGTTCGAAAAATTAGCGTAAAAGGGCATTTGCATTCTCCAATGGTAGAATTGTCGCTGTAAAGGAATCATTGATGAAGAAACTGCGAATCGGGATTTCTGCACGTGGCTTGAATTCTTACGCCAGTGGACCCAATGAATACATTGCGGGATTGACCGGCGAATTGATACAGCAGGCAGCTGGCAGGCATGATATCTTAATTTACTATAACACTGAGCGTTTGCTTGGAAGATTTGCAGGCGCGCTTGAACGCGTAGTGACCGGTGAAAACGCCTTTATTTGGGATCATTGGAGCTTGCCGCGCGCCTTGAAGCGCGATATGCCAGATTTAGTCATTTATCCAAAGGGAACAATTTCATTCTGGATTCCTTCGGCAAGCGTTCCAATTATGCTCGATTTGGGATATTTCTACCCGGTACTCAATGCATACAAACCTTTGAACACATTATACACGCGGACGGCAATGAAATTTGCCGCGCATCGTTCCGCGTTGATTTTTGCCATTTCCGAGCATACCCGCGCCGATGTGATTAGGCTATTAAAGGTTGATGCCAGCGTTGTGCATAATATTTATGGCGCTGCTTCCAGTATTTATAAGCGCGTGACAGACTGCGAACGGCTGGATGTTACGCGTAAAAAATACCAATTGGCAGATCCGTTTATTTTTTATCCCGCCAGTCTTTCGCCGCGCAAGAATTTTCCGCGCCTGCTCGACGCATTCGAGAAAATACAAGACCAGATCCCGCATCATTTGTATTTTACGGGACAAGTTAGCTGGAATACCAAAGGCTTGGAAGATCGCCTTGCCCAGCTTTCCACGCGCGTGCATCGCCTGGGGCAGGTGCCATCCGAGGACATGCCTGCAATTTACTCCTTGGCGCAATTTATAATATATCCATCTGTGTTTGAAGGTTTGGGGTTGCCCGTGCTGGAATCTTTTCAATGCGGAGTTCCGGTGCTTGCATCTGGTCAGACTTCTGTGCCGGAGATTACCGGCAAAGCAGCTCTGACTGTGGATGCTTACAACGTGGATTCTATCGCGCAGGGTATGCTTAAGTTGGCTGGTGACGCAGACCTCCGCCGCGAACTTGTCGCGGCGGGGTATGAGCAGGTAAAGTTATTTACGTGGGAAAAATCAGTCAGGAAATTGTTGGATGTTTTAGAAGAACATTTTTGTTAGGCGCGCATTGCAGAGAGTCCGCTGCTGTCAATTCCCAATCCATCCAAAAGATTTTTTATCGTATTCCAGTGGAT
>DZBA01000359.1 GCA_022729775.1 Anaerolinea thermophila
GCAAATCGGCGATAAAGCGGGGGAATGTGTGACGTTGTTTAATATGGCGCATATTTCATGGCAAAATAAACAACAGGATGAGGCTATGAAAATGTGGGCTTCTTCTTACGTCATTGCAAAGCAAATCGGTTACGCTCAGGTTTTGCAGGCGTTGTCTCAACTCGCGCCGCAGCTGGGTTTGCCAGAAGGTCTGGCAGGTTGGGAAAATTTAGCGCAGCGCGTACAAAACGGAGAGAAGATAGAGTTTGGTCAAGAGGAAAGCGAAGTCGAGCAAATTCGGGGCTTTGTGCGCGGGTTGGTACACGCCATGCGCGAGAAGAGTCCCGACGCCGAAAAGTATTTCCAATCCGTCTCCAAAATGGCGATAGACCCGCAGGCTCCGTCGCATGTTCAGGAGTTGGGTAAAGTCCTGCAGCGCCTCATGTCTGGAATCAAGAATCCAGATTTGTCCGCGCTGACGGAGGAGATAAGAAAAATCGTGGAGGAGGAAATTGGGGGGAAGGATGAAGGATGAGGGATGAAATAATACAGACCTGACACCTTGTTTTTGCCCAAACAAGGCTACGTTTCACTCAAAACCGAAAATCTTGTACACGGATTTGACGGATTTCGCGGATTCTCACGGATTTTTTTAAGATTTATCCGTTTTTGTCCGTGCAACACCTGCACTGCACGCAGGTGCAAGTGTCCGCGTAATCCGTGTACAAAAGATTGAAGCACTGAAGTGAGGTGTGCTTTATTTTGGGCGAAATTTAGGTGTCAGGTCTGGGTCTCCAATCTCTAATCTCTAATCTCCATTTACCAATTCACGGCAGCGACTCCCACAACTTGACATTCGTCATCTTGCACGTCGTCCAATACCCCGCGCTGTAGTTCGAAACCGCGTCGAAGTAGATTTCTCCGATGCCGAGCAGTTTGGCGGTGAACAGGGCATATTTGCCAATGAGGACATCATCCACAAGGACAGAGGCGCGGTCTTTGCTGACGATGAGCGTAAACTTTGCGCTGGTCTTGTTGCCGACCTCCACTTTGCCATCGCCGTAGATTGTGCCGAACAATTCACAGTCGCGCATTCCGCTCGAACACGCGCCCATGCGGACGTAGGTGTTGGTCAAAATGGCAGTGTAGCCCGCGCTGTTGTTCTGCACGCGGTAGGCGAATCCGCAGCCCGTGTAATTGGGGTATCTGGGTTCGCCGCCGGCAGAATTCAGTTCCACGTCCGCCCATAACGCAAAATCCTGCGCTTCGACTCTTGTCCGCGTGAAATCGTGGATGACGGATTCGGGCTGAATTTTGGAAAAGTCCGGCAGGCTGGTTAATTTTCCGCCTTCGTATGGCAGGTAGCCTCTGCTGTAATATTCCTGCACCTGCGCCAGCACGGGGTCGGAATCGGTGGGCGCGGCGGGTGGTGGGGGAGTGGGGGAACTTTCCGCGGCGGGCGGTTCCACAACGGGCGGCGGAGAAAATGCCGGCGCGGGAATCATCACCGCTTGCGTGGGCGCGTCGGTGGGCAGCACAGGCGCGGCTGGCGCGGGGGTTGAAGTCAAATTAATGACGAGATTACACGCGAGGGCGGTCAAGGTCAGCGCTGTGATACCAAGCGGAAGTTTTTGTTTCATTTTTGCCTCATTTAGATTTCTTCGCCCCGTATCGCTCGAACATGCGATGAAACACCCAATGATCCGATGGCGTCATGCCGATAATTTGAAAGCCGACAATGTAGGAGTTGGGGTCGAGCGGGTCTTGCTTGCACCATTTACTGCGCGCGACAAAAACCAGCGCGGTTTTATCTGATATCTCTTTAGAGAGGTTGACCGACAGCCGAAAATCTTTTTCGACGGGCAGCGGAGTCTTTGTATCGAGTTTGAAGCCTCCGTCGCTGATGTCTGCCAGATGCCCAAGCAATTGCGATTTGGACGTGTCCATAACCTGCATATAGTAGGTGAACGTCCTGCGTTCAATCTGACGATGTTCCATGTGATTCCTCCGATTCCATATCAACGTTCTGCGCGCTGCATGATTTATAAATCTGGCAGACGCATCGAGACCACATCTTTTTTCCCATTGTATACCAGCCATGCTTGCAGATTCATTCTAATATCAATACATGAAGAAACGTTCCGAAGGATTCCAAGAAGTCCAGACCCTAAGAGACTGTTTAATAAGTACCTTTCTGTACACGGATGACGCGGATTTCACGGATTCTCACGGAAAAATCTTAAAAAAATCCGCGTAAGTCCGCGTAATCCGTCAAATCCGTGTACAAAAGGCTTGTAGCGCATAAATCAAGAAGGTTAAACCGAGTTATTAAACAGTCTCTAAAGGTTTTTCCTGCAAACCAAGGACACATGATACAGGAATCCGCCGTCAAATAGACGTTTTCCTTAACAGAAGAAACCTTTAGGGTCTTTACCTATTAGTGGGGGAAGGAGGTTCGGTCACAAACCGCGCCGCGCTTGACAATCTGTAAACCATTGAATATAATTATCATTATACGCTATCGTAAAAAGAAAGAGAAAAAACAGATGAAAGAGCAAATAGACCAGTTTTTGTCCGCGCTGGACCTTTCCAAGAACACAATTGATACTTATCGGTACGCCCTTGAGCGTTTCGTATATGCTGTCGGCGAAGACGCGCCGCTCAACGTCGAGACGTTTCAAGAGTTTCTTTCTGCAATCAAGGAATATTCCCCTTCCACAAAACAAATTTGGCGTACAGCAGTGGTTGGACTTTACACCTTCCACCGTTCAAGCGATTTGGCAGAAATCCAGAGGCTGATTCGTTTCTCCCGCAAACAAGGCAAACGCATGGTCAACTTTGACCATGACGCTGTCGAAAAAGTCGTCGAGTATTGCAGCCATCTAAGCGGTGACTTGCCAGCGTTGCGAGACCGCGCCTTTGTGTTGACGCTGGCTGATACAGGTCTGCGAATCTCCGAGGCGTGCGCCCTGAAGCGCGGAGATATTGACTGGATGGAATCCCGCGCCATTATCATCGGCAAAGGCGACAAGCAGGCTGTGGTGCGTTTTTCAGCGCGTTCAATTGAAGCGCTGCGAGAATATCATCGAGCCTGCGCCGCCATCGAACCCAACACGCGGATGCCGCTGAAGTCACAACCTGTGTTTTTGCGTCACGACGTTCGCGCCAGCAAGAAAATCAGAGCCATCAGCGCCAGCGGCATGTGGACGGCAATCAAAGGCGATCCCAATCAAGGTATCAAAGGCAGGATTGAAGAAGCTGGAGTCGAGCGCAACCTTGTCCGCATTCACGATTTCCGCCATTACTTTGTGACCATGACATACCTTGCCAAGCGGGACATCAAGTTATCGCAGGAACTGGCACGGCACAGCAGCATTGACACCACGAACCGCTACACGCATATCGGCGAGGAAGCCGACAAAGCTTACGATGAGATTTTCAACAAGAGGAACTAATAGAAAAGATTTTTCGCTAACGCTCGAAATGACAGTGTGCACGCAAAACATGTC